>UQGR01000065.1 GCA_900540705.1 uncultured Mollicutes bacterium | reverse complement strand
TAGCAGTTATATTTTTGTTTAAATCTTTAGTCAGGTTGCCGTTTTCATCATATTCCCACTCTATTGCTTCATGGACACCGTCTGTAAACTCAAAACCATTATTAAAAGCTAAGGCTGTGTCAGTCACTCTCTTCAGTCGGTTACCGGTATAAAGCAAAGAGATTGTTGTTCGGATTAGGTACACCTATACCCCATCCATATAATAAAAAAATACCCTAACATAAGCCTTATACTTTATGCTAGGGTAGGAAGGTTATTCAAGTATCAATTTATGTTAGGATAATCATTATAAAATAAGTCTTTATTCTATTTCAAAATCACCCTTTTCTGTGTGAATAAAACCTTTTTTCCATCTGTAATCATCAACAATAATTTTACAAACTACAAAACAAGAACGAGGATAAGATTTAAAACCTGGCTGTACTATCAATTCATCTATCACCTTCTCAACATCTTCACGAAATAAAAAAGTTCCTATATGCATCGATTCTTCATATCCATGATAAACATGTCGATGATCTAACCTATAAAAAAATATATCACTCATCATCTCTAAATATTCTTTTTTGATATTCGAAAGCTTCTTCAACTGTACAAAAACCTTCTTTCCATTCATAATTACCAATAGATACAATATTAGAAAGTTTAAAACATTTTTGAGAATGCAGGCAAAAACCAGGTTGATGCCTTAATGCTTTAATAGCTTTCCAGGCATTTTGTGTAGAAGAAAACAAGCCTATAAATTTCACAACCTTATCTCCTAAGGCTTTATCCTCATACACATGATAAAGTTCATAATAGTTATTCTTCTTATTCAAAACTTCTATCTCCATATTTATTTTTTGAGAAATACGAACAGAATCATAGACTAATTCAAACTATAAATCTTTAGTCAATGTTTCAGTTTGATATTGATGAGCAAAACAACGTTTATAGTCAGCATTGATTTATCTACGTGAAGCTATCATCTTATCACAAATTCTCATTATTATAACAAAAAGAGCCCTTATACAGAAGGGAAATAATATCCATACACCGATTAATTAAAAAACAATCTATGTCTGGACAATAATACATATGAACAATCCCAGCCTAAACTGTTTCTACAATATTAAGCAGCAGAAGAGACCGAAATATAACATAACTAGAACACCAAACATTATCTACCTTTTCTATAGATACCGGAGAATAAAAATTATCTCTAACTTTTTCTTGGATCTTAGCTTTCACTTTTTCCGTGAAAAATTGTATATCCAAATTATCAGCCCAAATAACGAGCGCTTCCATTAAATTAGAAGATTCATATTGGCTAATATAAGTACCTTTTTTATACTCTGCAATAAATGTAAACTTTTTCATTACCAATTCCCTTTTGCATTCATACTATGATTTTCACCTGTAAAATCCTGTTTCTTTTTCCAATGTTTAACTTGATTCTCGAGCTTTTTTAATGATTTCTTGTCTTCTGGAGTCTTATTCTGTTTTAAATTCAATTTATCATATTGAGATTTAATATCCTGATATTTCTGCCTCGCAGACTCTTTTGCCTTTAGACTAGAATGCTTCTCATTCTTTCCGCTTGATTTAGAATATCCATTGCTACTATTTTCATTAACCCTCCCTTTTCTAGAGAATAACTTCATAGCCCCGCTCGTAGCCATAAGTGATCCGTGAGTAACATCCACCACTCCTTTTGTTGAAACAGCCAAGGACACTCCGCCAGTTTCCGGACTTCCCAATAAACCGGCGGCAACTTCCCCGGAACCTCTTATTACTTCTGCACCACCTATAAAAAGGCTAATCACATCACCAACATCCTGACCTACGTTATAAGCACCTGCACTGCTATATATTCCCGTTTCACGTAAAGAAGTACTTCCTAACAGTATATTATCCGTTACAGCACGTACTGCTCCATTAGTAAAACTTAGAGTGGTATTTAAAGCATTGTTTAAACCATTCCTGATTCCTCTCCAAGTAGGCCACATACCGTTAGGGTCAACCAAGAGAATAGGATTATTTGCACAGTATAAATATGGACTCACACCATAATACTTCTCACTCATCGGATCCACCGCATGCCATCTTCCCAACACCGCATCATACATCCTCGCTCCATAATCATACCAGTCCAACCCACCTTTACGATCCA
>UQGR01000064.1 GCA_900540705.1 uncultured Mollicutes bacterium | reverse complement strand
TTCTTTAAATTCTTTATCTTCTTTTAAAGGTTTAAGTGGTTTAAAAAGCATTGGAGGGGATTTTGAGGTGAATGCTAAATCTTATTCTTCTTTAAAATCTTTAGCATCTTTTGAAGGTTTAGAGAGTCTCACAAACATAGGGGGAGGCAAATTAACTATAAATTATTGTAGCTCATTAAATAATATAGATGCCCTTAAAAATATTGAATCGCTTAACGATATATCAATTACAACATGTCCCAAATTATATGATTTCTGTGTCCTCCAAAATGTAGTACAAAATATGAGTGGCACTTTTTATTTAAATAACAATGGCTATAACCCGACAAAATACCAACTTTTAAACGGAGAATGTTCACAAATTCCGCAAGAATAATTCATCATTTCTACTCCTATACTTTAAACGTTGGGAGTAGGAATTTTTAAAACTTAAAACTTATAGACATGGATACAATTACATTGAAAGTAAAAACTACTAAACCAACTCAAGAAATTGAGCTCAGATTTTCAGAAACAAGAAGTTCGAAACCTATCCAATTTGAAATAGACTGGGGAGATGGAACGCTAAATACACAGACATCTCATGTTTATAAAATGCCTGCTAATTAGAATACAATTTATCAAATAAGCAATGAGACAGCAAACTAAACAGAAAAAAGCACTTTTATTATTGAACTTGGAGGTTTCTGATAGGATGAAAGATCTTGTCAATAAAGAAGAATATGGATATGCCATCTTAAATCTATGGAATCAAATTGAAGCAGGATTGAAATTATCCAGATGCATAGAAAAAGGTGCGTATCCGAAAAACTTAGATGTAAGATGGACAGGTTTTTTAAAAATATTAAATGAAGAAATGCCTGAAATATTGAAGGTGATTTTTAGTAAGGAACAAAATTGTTTATGGAAAATTCGTAATGAAATAGTGCACGCTAACCAAACTATATCGCAAGAACAATATGAACAATTTTATGAAAAAGGTAATCTTTTATTGAATAAGTTGAGAGAAAATCTATCATTGAAGTATGACTTTGAGAATGGATTGCCCAAAACAAAGAAAAAGACGAAGAATAGAAAATGAATTATATAAATAACATTAATATGAAACAGATTTACATTTTATTGGTTACTATATGTGCCATTGCTTTTACTGCGTGTTCAAAAGATGATGATTCATCAGAAGATGGAAAAGAAGGGGTAATTACGTTGGTTCATAGAACTGATTATTCTGCTAGTAGTCCTGTGCGAATACAAATTGGGGCTTTTAATAAGGGAGACATTATTACAATTGATTGGGGAGATGGAAATGTTGAAAATGCCAATCTGGAAACGATGTGTGATAATATTTTTTCAACCTATGGCATTGGTCATAGATATCCTAAATAGTAATCCTTATATTATTACAATTAAAGGGAAAATTAGAGGCTTTTGGTGTTACACCAAGCACATAACCTCATTAGATGTCAGTGGGTGTCCTGCATTGACTTCCTTACGATGTTATGGCAATAACCTAACCTCATTAGAGGTCAGTAAGAATACTGCCTTGACTAAGCTGTCTTGCGGTAATAATAGCTTAACTTCATTAGATGTCAGTAAGAATACTGCCTTGACTAGTTTGGATTGTGGCAATAATAGCTTAACTTCATTGGATATAAGTAAGAATACTGCCTTGACTTATTTACGTTGTGGAAATAATAATCTCTCTGCAAGTGCCCTGAACAAGATTTTTAACGATTTACCAATAAATGATGGAAACATTTATTTTAACGATAATCCCGGAACTGATACTTGTGATAAGAGAATACTGGACTATAAGAGATGGGAATGTAATTGTAGATAAAATCTTAACCTATCACCATTCCTGATATGAGTCCTGAGAATGGTGATATCAAAACTAAAATAATATGAATGGTAAAATTTGTGCTTTAGATGAATTTAAAGAATTCCTAAAACAGCTTGTTGAATCCGGCAGATTAGAAGGTACAGAGTTAGGGGTTGCAAAATTAGTTCTGGGCAAAGGATATGGAGTCTTGTCTCCTGAACAAATGAAAGTGTTTGACAGAATGATTGATACAAATGTAATAGAAAACTGTCAACGGTGTGGTGTCCCTATTCCTTGGGAAGAAATGTTTATTGCTATTGATAATGGTGGTTATTGTTGTTATTGTCAGCATATGATGGAAAAGATTGAAAAGGAATAAATATAATTTACCCCCATTTCTGATATTTAAATAGGGATATTCAGTAAATGTCCCTAAAAAGTAAGATGGCATATAAAGTTGA
>UQGR01000063.1 GCA_900540705.1 uncultured Mollicutes bacterium | reverse complement strand
AGTTGATTCAATTAAAAGAAATGATTCTTGCATATGTCAAAGCATAAATAGATAATAAAATTTATATATTTGATAAGTGTTTATATTTTTAAGAAAATATTTATAAAAAAAGGTAAAGTTTTAAAATGTAAAAGAATATGATTGTTTACAATCAATGTTTTGCGGGTGATAAAAACGATGGATAACGCATGTAGAGGGTATCGAAAAGATACCTTTTTATAAAAAATAATAAGGAATGTTCTTATGAAAATCATCGAAGAATTATCAAAAAAAATAAAACTTACAGAAACTGAAAAAGAAATGTTTGAACAAAAATAGGAGCGCAATCCCCTTCCTCTAAGCGAAGCGTAGGGAGGGGTCTAGCTCCTTTTATAGTTTTTATAATAGATGTTGTTTTAGACGTGCAGCTGTGATACATTATAAGTATAAAAGACGTTCAGGCGTACTTAATTTTAGAAAGGATATTGCTATGGAACTTGATACTAATAATCATTCAGTGTTCATGCTTAATTATCATTTAATTATGTGTGTCAAATACAGGAATAATGTTATTGATGATGCTATCTCATTACGGCTTAAAGAGATATTTAAAAGCATATGCCTTAATTATAATATTTCGTTGGAAGAATGGAATCACGATAAAGACCATGTTCATATACTGTTCAGAGGGCAGCCTAATAGTGAGATTTCTAAATTTATCAATGCTTATAAATCAGCAAGCAGTAGACTTATAAAAAAAGAATATCCAGAAATCAAGAAACATTTATGGAAGGATATGTTCTGGTCACAAAGCTATTGTTTGATATCTACAGGTGGGGTGACCGTAGATATTATTAAGGAATATATTCAAACGCAAGGAAGGTAAAATATATGTCAAAAGCAAACAAAAGTAACAAGGCAATTAAATATAGACTCTATCCAAATGATGAACAAAAAGTCATGTTTGCAAAAACTTTTGGTTGCTGTCGTTTTGTCTATAACCAATTACTTGCCCTGCAAAAACAAAGATACAAAGATGGAGAATCCCATCTTTCTAAGCTTAAATCAAATGAGTTCGCTACTCGTACATTAAAAAAAGATTATGATTTTCTCAAAGAAATAGATAAATTTGCTGTTTCAAATGCCGTTTTTCATTTAGCAGACGCCTATGACAGATTTTTTAAAAAACAAAATCATTTCCCTAAATTCAAAAGCAAAAGAAAATCTAAAAAGTCGTATACAACAAATTTTACCAACAACAATATTCTTATTGGTAAAAATGTCATAAAGCTTCCTAAAGTTGGAATGGTCAAAGCTGTTATTCATAAGCTGCCTAAAGATGATTGGAAGCTTAAATCTGTTACTGTCTCTCAAGATAGTGTCGGTAACTATTTTGCTTCCGTTCTTTTTGAATATGAACAGGAAGACATTCCATCTGTTTCCAAATCAAGTACAAATGCTATTGGACTTGACTATAAATCCGATGGACTTTATATGGACAGTAATGGGAATAAAGCAGGAGTTCATAAATACTATCGAGAAAGTCATAAGAGGCTTGCTAAACAACAAAGAAGACTTTCACGAAAAGCAGGTTCTAAAAAGAATGAAACAAAATCAAGCAACTATTTTAAACAAATGAGAAAAGTAAACAGAATCTATAGAAAAATAGCGAATCAACGTCTCGACAGTCTTCATAAGAAATCTACTGAGATAGCCAATCAGTATGATATCGTATGTGTCGAAGACTTAGATATGAAAGCTATTGGAAATAAAGGTTTTGGCAATGGAAAAGCGACCTTTGACAACGGTTATGGAATGTTTCTTAATATGCTTGAGTACAAGCTTAAAGAAAGAGGTAAATATTTTGTAAAAGTTGACAAGTGGTACCCTTCTAGCCAAATCTGTCATTGCTGTGGAAGTGTAAAAAAACTCGACCTAAAAGACCGAGTTTATACATGTGATTGTGGCTATACTGGAGACAGAGACCATAATGCAGCAATCAACATACTTACAGAAGGATTGAGGATTCTTCAGTCCTTATAGATAAATTATAAAAGTAGGCTTGGGACGAGCCAAACTTATACGCTTGTGGACACTGTGTAAGACCTATAATGTATTGTCATTAGAGGCAGTCGTGGTTGAAGCAAGAATCTCCGACTTCTAAACGAAGTGTAAGTCGGAGTAGTTCACTTATTGTCAATACCATGGAATCCATGTATTAAAAATAGATGAATAATCTTAATAAATTAATTGTATTTTGAGACAAAAATTGCTATTATAACAGTGGAGAAATTGTCTTCAAAAATCAGGAGATTCCCTGCCAAATAGTGGGAGCTAAAAAATCAGGAGATTCCCTGCCAAATAGTGGGAGCTA
>UQGR01000062.1 GCA_900540705.1 uncultured Mollicutes bacterium | reverse complement strand
TTTAGCAACGGACATGTTGTTTTAAATAGAAGCGTTTCAGCTTTATCCTTTGTAAGAAAATCGCCAATTTTCAAGACTAAAGGGATAAACGATTCAGACGCTCATGCTTGCCATATATTTACTTTTCGTATATATATCCGGTTTGCGTGGGGTAGTTGTTTATTTTTAGTCGGGTGTTTGGCGATACCTCTTACAAAATAAACTGACAGTTCCCACGCTTTTTTATGTTATTAACTTATCTGTCCGGGGAATTTGGGGTACTAAAACTCTTTATTAAAATGAATATAAGTGCAAATACTTTATTTCATTTTGTCTCTCAAAGGAAATTCTTAAAGGACATTTTACATGGCAAATTAATCCCAAGATATTGTGTCGAGCATTTTGAAATTAATGACTATCTTAAAGGAGATGTTGTAATTCCTATGAAATGTTTTTGCGATATTCCTTTGTCTCAAATATATGAACATACTAATACTTATGGGAAATTTGCAATTGGATTTACCAAAGAATGGGCACAAAAAGTAGGAATAACGCCTGTTATTTATATACATAATCAATCTCCACAAATACAAGACATTTTGCCAAAACTCGGTAAGAATTTTTTTGATTTCTGTAATAAGAATTTAGCAATAAAATACATAAAACCATATTATGGAAAAATGTGGAGAAACGGAAAACTTACAAAAGATACATGTTTTTATAATGAGCGAGAATGGCGTTTTGTCCCTAAAAATAGCCAATTATTAAAGAAAAGTACATTTGAGGAAAAGAAAGATGAGTATCAAAACTCACTTAAAACTTCTCCTATTTCATTTAGTCCTAAGGATATAAAATACATTATTATTCAAGAAGAAAAAAATAGAAGTAAAATTATAAATATCATTAAAAAATCCAACTTTTTCCCTGATTCAGATTCGAAAGAATTAGCGATTAGCAAAATATTTTCAGTAGAACATATCCATCTTAATTTATAAACCACAAATAAATAACAATTATGAAAAGACTATTTTACCTATTAATGATGTTATCCTGCACTCTTTGGAGTTGCAGTAAAAGTGACGGTCCTATCGATGATCCTGACAATCCTGATAATCCCGATGCCCCAACTAATGTCATGCTTGATATTTCAGTTTCAGATCTTGTGTTTGGGGCAGAGGGAGGAGAGAAAGAATTTACCATTTATTGTAATTCTGATTGGACTATCACAAACGAAAGTGAATGGTGTAAAACAACTGTGAATCAGGGGAATGGTGATAGCAAAATAATTGTGACGGTAGGGGTTTACAGTGAAATGGAAGACAGGAATACGAACTTGACAGTTAAAGCCGGAAATATAACAAAAGTTCTGACTGTAACACAAAAAGATGGTGATGCTATTATTTTAAGCAAGGATAAATTCGATATACCGGAAGAAGGTGGAAATGTGACCGTTGAAGTGAAAAGTAATATTCAATATGAGGTTTCCATTCCATCCCAATTTCAAAATTGGATAAAACATGAACCTGAAACTAAAGCTATTACTGTAAAGAATTTTACATTTACGATTTTAGAAAACAAGGAATACGAAAAACGGGAAGGATATATAGTGTTTAATGGTAACTCTTTGAAAGATACAGTCCATATTTATCAAACTGCCGATCCAAGGACACTTATCCTGAGTAAAGACACTTACAACATTTCATCTGCAAAAGAATCTATTGAAGTGGAATTGAAATCGAATGTAGATTACTCCATTTCTATTCCCAGTTCCGCATCGCATTGGATTAAGTTACTCGAAACAAAAGCTATCCGGACTGATAAAATTTATTTTGAAATAGAAGAAAATACTACTTATGATAATCGTTCAGCCCAGGTTTTTATAAAAGATAAAAACAGTTCTCTTTGTGATACTTTATATATCAATCAATTACAACAAAATGCACTTATTTTATCTCAAAAACAATATGAAGTACTCGCAGGAGGTGAACAAATTTCTATTGAGGTTCAGAGTAATATTGACTATGAGATAATTATACCTAAGACAGTACAAGAATGGATAGAGCAGATGCCGCAATCTAAGGCACTTACTAAGAGTATGATTAATCTTGAAGTAAAACCCAACCCGACCGATGATGTACGTTCAGCCCAAATTTTTATAAAAGATAAGAATAGCACTTTGTCTGATACAGTACAAGTGACTCAGGCTGCAAAAGGGATTTATATAGGAGATATTATTTTTGAAACAGAACAGGATTTAATTGATTTCCAGACAGCAGGTTATACTAAAGTTAGAGGGAATGTTATTGTGAGCGGAGGGGAAATAACAACCTTACAAAAGTTGGACAATCTGCTTACGGAAATTAACGGTTCACTGAGATTGGAATGTTCAACCTTGACCACTTTGGATGGTTTGTACGGTTTGAAAACTATAACAGATAGTCTAATAATTAAGGATGGAGATATGACTTCTTTTGAAGGATTGCGAAATCTTGGAACCATCGGAGGGAATTTTAAAGTAATTGCTGAATCTTCTTATTCTTATTATTATTCTTTAAATTCTTTATCTTCTTTTAAAGGTTTAAGTGGTTTAAAAAGCATTGGAGGGGATTTTGAGGTGAATGCTAAATCTTCTTCTTATTCTTCTTCTTCTTCTTTAAAATCTTTAGCATCTTTTGAAGGTTTAGAGAGTCTTGAAACAATCGGAGGGAATTTTAGAGTAATTGCTGAATCTTCTTCTTCTTCTTCTTTAAATTCTTTATCTTCTTTTAAAGGTTTAAGTGGTTTAAAAAGCATTGGA
>UQGR01000061.1 GCA_900540705.1 uncultured Mollicutes bacterium | reverse complement strand
TTTCTCTAACAATACCTTCTATTCTTCCGTCATATATAGTTTTCAAAGACTAATTGTAACACCCACAATATGCAAGTGCTTTTACATTATACTACCACTAAAAAAAGAAATCAAGAACTTTTTTTATATTTTTATTAATTTTTTTAAAAAGTCATCGATAAGGAGAAACATTTAGAGTATTATAAATTAAAAGTTGAATATTTCCATGATCCTTAGTCATTAAAATAGTTGAATATTGTTTTAAACGTTGTACCACTGTAGTATCAGGAAGACCATACCGATTATTTTCACCCACGGATAGGATTGAAAGACTAGGTTTTACCAAATTTAAAAATTCAATTGAACTGGAGCTTTTAGAACCATGATGGGCAACCTTTAAGACATCTGCTTTAAGATCATCTTTAAAATATTCTATTAAATCATTTTCTTCTTTAATTGTCATGTCCCCAGTCAAAAGAAAAGAATATTCCTTTAATTTAAAGGATAAAACAATGGAATTAGAATTAGAATCTTTAGATAGATTTATTGGTCCTAAAATAGAGAACCGAACAGCTCCACAAGTGAAACTATCTAGTGCCCCTACTCCTATTCTATCAACCTTCTCCATATTTTTTATTGGCTCTAAATCTTCATATTTGGAATAAAGTAACTTTGTTATTCTAAAGTTTTTTAGCAATTTATCAAGTTCTCCCATATGATCTTGGTCAAAATGGGTAATCACTAAGTAATCAATTTTTGTAATTCCTATTCTATTTAAATAGTTTGTTGTACCATAATAGCTATCTATTAAAATGTTCCCTTGGTTAAAGGGAAGTTCAATTAGAATGGAATCTCCTTGCCCCACATCAATAAATGTAACCTTGTAGTATGGATTAACCATTCTAATCATTGATAGAAATATAAGATAAGCTAAGATAGGTATAAAGCGAAATCCCAAGTTTTGATGCTTTGCCAATCCAATCAGAAAAAAGCAAAATAAAATATAATAGCAAAGAATCCAATAAATGTTTAGGCTTGGTATTTTAATACAATAAGAAACGTTAGAAAGACCCACTAGAAACTGATTTAAAGAAACAAAGATGGATTCATACTGTTGAAGAGGAATAATGAGAATCATCAGCATAAAAAGAAGGACATACCTACCAAAAAACAATCCCAAGAAAAAGGAAAGGAATATTCCTAAAATAGAAATTTGATTGGTCTGATTGATGATAAAAGGTAATATAGAAAAAATACATAAGATATTTTGAAGAAATGCTCTGCCAAGCGGATGCTTCCATTTTATAAATTCTTTTATAAAAATGAGTAAAAAACAAACAAGATAGCTCATAATGAAACCAGATTGATAAGCGGAAATAGGATTTATTAACACCATTATAATATAGCTGATAGATAAAATATCCAACTTCGTAAATCTCAAGCCTCTTCTTTCCTTGAGAAAGCCTAAGAAAAGAAACAAAAAAGCTCGAAAAGCGGAAGGAGGATATCCTATTAAGAAGACATAAGCTCCTAAAAGGAAAATGCTGAACACTGTTCCTTCAATTCTAAAAATTTTTCGAAAGAACATGATGAATACTTGATAGAAAAAAAGAATATGCAACCCACTAATTGCTAAAATATGAGACAGATATAAGGAAGAATATGCCTGTTTAATTGTAGTATCCAGCGTAGACCTACCAAACAATAACGTTTCAACATAGGAATAGGTAGTTTCTCCTAAGCGCCTTTTATAGAAATTTAGTATTTCATATACGATGCTATTCCTGTTTAATTTATGTCCTATCCTATGATACGAAAGAATACTACCTCTATTATAGATTCTTTTAGCCGCATAAAAGGCCTTCGTATCAAAATCCATTTCATAGGATTTTTCTTTAAATTTTGTAACCTTGATACAGGCCTCTATTTGATCTCCTACTCGTAGCTGAGCATTCGGTTGATAGACTAAAATTGTGCCATTTCCCTTAAGAACAATGGATTCCTTAGATTGCTCAATTACCTCATAGATTCCCCAATATTCCCCCTCTTCTAACTGAAACCTTTGAGGTCTTTGCAGATAAAAAGAGAGACTTACACAAGCCATTAGAATCAAAGCACTATAAAAATGACTTGTTTTTTTATACAAAAAAATAAGATAAAGAAATAGGATGAAAAGAAAAAAGAAATATTTGAAGCTTAATAGAATCAAGATAACGCTGAATAAATGATAATGCAATTCATTGTAAAGTGGCCTTTTGCATAATAGATTCCCAAGCCTTTTTAGGTACACTTGCTACCCTCCAAAAAACATCCCAAGAGGAAATCACCCCATTTTGGGAAATATATTCTAAAATTTCTTCACTTCTTTTATCTCCAATTTGATCCAACTGCATAAGCTCTTCCTTAGTTGCAAGATTGATATTTATTTTGTTTTCTCTATTCTGACTTAAAGAATTACATGGCTTATCTAAAGTAGGAATCACAATCGTCCTACTAGAGTCAATGGTCTGATTTAAATCAAAGCCTGATAAATCGCTATATTTTGTACAAATTGTCTGAATCTTATATATCAAACTTCCATAGGTTAAAGGATTATGATAAACCATTTCACACTCCTTTGCTACCTCTCCTTCTATTCTTAATCGAATTTCAGAAAATGCTTTAGTTTCTTCTCTAGGTCCAAGTATTATTTCCTCTTTTTCTCTTAATTTCCAGCCAAGGAAGATTATACAAATGAAAATAAGACTCACTATCCCTATTCTCCTCTTATAGGACATTTCTCTCACCTCAATTTTAAGTATTGCCAACCCTCTTAGTTTTTTTAAGAGATTTCACAAAAAAAAGGGGCTGTAAAGAAAAAAACAGCCAAATAAAAAGGACTTCAAAACAGCCACCACA
>UQGR01000060.1 GCA_900540705.1 uncultured Mollicutes bacterium | reverse complement strand
AATTAAAATGGTCCAAAACCCAAAGATATGGGTATTGATAGGAAGCAATAAAGAAAATATCAGCATCAAGGAAATTCCTGTAACAATATCCGCATTTAGTAGTGGGATATTATTTAATAGCATAATTCTACTCTTTACCTTAGGTGGCAAATAAAAGATGCCAATCGCAATAAAGGTTCCCAATACAGCAGCAATCAAAGTCGCTGTGATGGATACCATAAAGGTATTCTTTATGGAATTTGTAAGCGAACGCTTCGAAAACATTTGAAGGTAGTTATCAAAGGTGAAGCTTTGAAATTCCGTAGTTGAAGCACTAGAGTTAAAGGATTGGATGGCAATCACAATCACTGAGATGTAAAGCATAAAAATGGAAAAGACAACCAAAAGAATCTGCAAAATTTTCCATATCAGTTTGAGATATTTCCGATTCTTATAGCCATATTCTTCTAACGTAGCCTTAGGATAAGACATTTCATTCGTCATAGTAACGTCTCTCCTTCCTTATCCACCTTATTGATGATAAGAATGGAACCTAAAATAACAATCAATAATATGATAGCTAAAACTGCACCCTGATTATAGCTCATATTGATGAAGCTTTGTTCAATTATATTTCCAATCAAAAGGATATTTCCCGCACCCAATACCTTAGGAATGGCAAAGCCAGATAGACAAGGCAATAAAACCATCATCGTCCCAGAAAGCACTCCCTTACTAGATAATGGTACGATAACCTTCCAAAACTTAGTAAATTCAGTTACTCCCAAATCTAAAGCAGCCTCCTCTAGGGAAGGATCAATCTTTTCTAAAGAGGTATAGATGGGCAAGACAATGAATGGCAAATAGGTAAATGTCATTCCTAGTAAAATTGCCCAATCCGTTCCAATGATATTCAACCCCGGGATTCCTAATAAATCAGCTAAAATATTTTCTGATTTAAAAATGGAGGCTAATGCATTAATTCTCAATAAAATATTTGTCCACATTGGTAATATCAATAGTAGCAAAACTAAATATTTATTTTTTATTTTAGATTTATAAAGGCTATAGGCTAGCAAATAGCCAAAAAAGATACAAATTAAGGTCGTTAACACACTGTATTTCAAGGAATTCCAGAAGGCCATAAGAACAGACTCCGTCCCTAAAATTGTAAAGTTATACATCGTAAAGGTCATTCCCTCAAAGCGAATCCCCTCTGCGTCAACGAACATGAGACAAAACATAATCAATACAGGTAGGCAGGCTAGAATATATAGCCAGTAAAGATAAGGCTTTGCCAAGCGATCCAAATGATGATTATAAAGGGAAGGCTTCTTTTTTAGGAGGTTTTGAACCTTTTGCATGAGCCATCTACCTTCATCAAGCATATTTCATAAGGGTCTACGGACAATCCTACCTTCTGTCCTGCCTTTACATCCTCATAGGTGTGAACCACAAATTCCATCCCATGTAAATCTACACAAAGCTCATAGTGAACTCCCTTAAAAATAGAGGAGGTTACATCTCCAATCAGCTTTGCCTTATCTAAAGGGACAACATCCCAATCCTCAGGACGAATCACCACATCAACTGGTTCATTGTCCTCAAATATATAGCCAACGCATTCAAAATCGACATTTAAAAAGCGCACTAAATTTTCTTTAACATATATGCCGCTTACAATATTAGACTCCCCAATGAAGTTCGCAACATACCGGTTTAAAGGCTCATTATAAATATCCTTAGGGGTTCCAAGCTGCTGAATAATCCCATCCTTCATAACTACAATTCGGTCAGACATAACCATGGCTTCCTCCTGGTCATGAGTTACAAAGATGAAGGTGATTCCTAAGGTTCTTTGCATCTCCTTCAGTTCATACTGCATGTTTTGACGAAGCTTCAAATCTAAAGCGGATAGAGGTTCATCTAACAAAAGAATCTTTGGTTTTAAAATGATAGCTCTCGCAATCGCAACTCTCTGCATCTGTCCACCAGACATATTGGTAATCTTTCTGTCCTCAAAGCCAGATAGGTTGACCATTTTTAAGGCATGCTTCACAGAAGCATTTAGCTTTTCCTTAAGCTTCCAGTTCATATCTAAATAGGTTACAACAGTAGCCTTCTTGCCCTTGACACCAAGAGCTGCCTTATCCTTAATGATTTCCTCACGCAAGGCATCCTTGCCACCATAAAACTCAATCATAAATTTACGGCCACGGTTTTTCAATCCAAAAGCAACATTATTAAAGACATTCAAATGTGGAAATAATGCATATCTTTGGAATACAGTATTGATAGGCCTTGCATAAGCAGGCAAGTCATTGATCACCTTTCCATTGACGATGATATCTCCAGAATCGGGGTTTTCAAAACCTCCAATCATTCTAAGTGTCGTCGTTTTTCCACACCCAGAAGGACCTAAAAGAGTAACAAACTCATTTTCGTAGATTGTTAAATCAATGTTATCTACGACGGTTACTGCACCATATTTTTTAACAATATTGTGCAATTCGATAATTGGTTTAGCCAACGCAGTTTACCGAACTTGAAGAACACAAAACCATTCTTCTCCTTTTTTTCCTTTCCCCATTATTTTTTGGATATAAATACCCAGAAAAATCTATCATTTTTTATAGACGACATAATTATACAACAAAAATTTTTTTTAGCAAGAAAAAATCTATTTTTTTATAAAAAAATAAGGAGCTGCACACTATATTACTTAGTGATACAACTCCTTTTATAACCCTAATTCCTAACTTTCATGATATACTATTCCATTCATTTACCGGTGGCAGACAAGAATGCCCCCTGCATATATAAAAAGTTGTTTTATCATTCTTTAATGGATATTCTTTTGTTGGATTTTGAAGAGCATATACAACAGAACTAAGAGAGGCTCTACAAGGTAATTTTTCTAACTCCTGACTCTCCTTTACCACTGCGATTATCTTTTCCGGAGGGTTAACATAATCTGACAAAGCCATAAGAAACATAGCATATCCCATTGGATAATGCTCAGCTTCCCCACTCATAAATTTTAATTGCCTTTCAGCAAACTC
>UQGR01000059.1 GCA_900540705.1 uncultured Mollicutes bacterium | reverse complement strand
AATGATGGACGATATCCGCAATCATGTGTCTGATTATGAAGATGAAGAAGAAACAAAAAAAGTTCTAAAAGATGGCGCACTTTCATCATAAATGTATTTACTTGAAGGCTCACTCTCCCCTTCAATATAAGTTTCGTTTATATAAAAGGCTTTTACTCTATTCTCATTTAGAAAATCCTCTGAAATCCACTTCTCAGCTTGATTGTGTATTAAAGCATTATATTTTTCTCCTTCACATCCACATAATATCCAAATAAAAGCAATAAGTAAAAAAAGACCGATAACTTTATTTTTCATACATTTCTCCTTTAAAAATATTAAATTAAAGATTTTAAAAAGGGGTGTATTTTAATATCAAATTTGGTTTTCAAATTTAACATCGCATATCATCTCCCTTTCATTTTCAATAATATTATAACATGGAAAAAAGATAAAACAAATGTGAATCTAAGAAAACTATAATTTTATTATCAAATATTAAAATAAAAATTCTTGTTGATTTTATTTATTTACTTTTTTAGAAATTTTAACAAACAAAAAAAGCCAATCCTTAAGATTGGTCATTTTCCTTTGGAGCCTCTGGCTTTGATAAACCTACTACCTCTTCTACTGGAAGACTGAAAGCAATTCCCTGCCCAGGAGTATTTAAACCAACACTTTTATAAATCAAATGTAAAAGTTCTTCTTTTTCTTCCTTATCTACTAAAATTAAAACAATTTCTTTTTCTGGCTGTATTGAAATATTGAATAGTTTCTCTGCCTCTTCTCTAGCGGTTCCTCTAGCATTTAAAACTGTTCCTCCAATTCGAGGATTTTTTTCACGTACCGCTGTCATTACACTATCAGAAAATCCTGCATTCACAACACAAAAAATTAATTCAAATTGACTATCCATTCTATTCACTCCTTCTTCCCTCTGTATTATTACTTAAGAATTGATAAAGCAATACGCCAATAACAGAAGAGATTGGCACTGTAAAGGCTATACCTTTTCCATTCTTTGTTTTAAAATACTTATCCTCATAAGAAGCTAAAATCTCTTTGAGTTTTTCTTCCTGAACGATACTAAAAATCACCGCTTTGCCAAGATGACTCAAGCCTAAAAATTGTAGCATCTCTGTAGGAGCAGTTCCTTTTCCATACATAATCATTTGCATGTTAACTTCATACCCCTCTAAAACATCCAAATAAAAGTCTGCCTTTGCTCTATCGACTACTGTGATTAAAATCTTGAGCTTCCTTGGCGCTGTTAATCCAGACGGCTCCTTAGAGGCTTTTGTAATATTCAGTTTTTTCTCTTTTTTCTTAAGAGTTCCTTTTCCTTCTGTCATACCTAATCACCTACATAAAATTAATGATTTGTTCATCATCTGCATCAATAATCTTCTTAAGTCTCGTCTTTTCCTTAACACGTTTTACAAAGACAGCCTTGAATCCTAGCAGCTGAATTGTTATTAATGGTGTCATTGCAACCATAGCTACAATTCCAAAAGCATCATCTAATACCTTATCCGGACTGCCATAAATCGCGATACAGGCCCCAACAGCAAAAGGCAAAATAAAACTAGAAGTCAATGGTCCTGAAGCAACACCACCTGAGTCAAAGGCAATCGCTGTATAAATCTTTGGAACAAAGAAGGATAAACCTAGGGATATAAAATACCCAGGAATAATATAGTATAGGATTGAAAAATCAAATACAATACGAATCATAGATAAACAAATAGAAATACCAACACCAATAGCCAATGCCAATAGCATTGCTCGTTTTGATACACCACCATTTGTGATTTCTTCAACCTGCTTATTTAAAACATGTACAGCTGGCTCTGCTAAAACAACCACAAATCCTAATATAAATCCAAAGCCGATGATATACGCTGGATGATGAGCTGCAATCTCTCTTCCCATCTTATATCCAATCGGTAAAAATCCAATATTCACAGCGGTTAAAAATATTAGAAGCCCAACAAAGGTATATAAGATACCAATACCAATCTGCAATAACTTCTTTCTTGGAAGCTTAATATAAATCAGTTCAATAATGATAAAGAAAACAACAATGAGACCAAGAGCCAAAATAACTTCTCCTGCAACACTTCCTAAGGTTTTTCCTAAGCCCTCCCAGAAATTTGGATTCACCACATAATTTGGATCGGCATAAGGAATATCTCCATTAATAGCTATACCTAAAAGCAAAATAGCTAAAATCGGTCCAATTGAACAAAGAGAGATTAAACCGAAGCTATTTTCACTCGCATTTCTACCACCAATCGTAGCAGCAATACCTACACCTAACGCCATTATAAATGGAACCGTAATCGGTCCTGTTGTAACACCACCACCATCAAATGCTAAAGCTAAAAATCTTCCATTACCATTCAATATAACCAAGGCTGTTAACGCAAACATCAGCATATAAAAGAACATCAACATCAAGGATAAATCCTTTTTAAATATAATCTTTAAGATGGATAATACTAAAAACAATCCCACTCCAATTCCAATGGCAGCCATAAGGAGTATAGGATCAATCACATCACTAACCTGAGCAGCAAGAACAGAAAGGTCTGGTTCTGCAATTGTAATTAATACTCCCATAATAAAGCAGACAATCGCAATTATCTTTACCTTTCTAGTCTTCATCAAAGATGCACCCACTTGTTCTCCCATAGGTTGCATAGCTAAATCGGCTCCTAAATTAAACAGACCTATACCTAATATTAATAAAATAGCAGAAACTATAAAAACCATTAACTCATAGTCCGTCAGACTGACAAGGGGGGTAAAATAAAGTAGAATTACAATCAATGTTACTGGCAAAACAGACATCAATGCTTCCTTGATTTTAATCCACAATAGTTTGAACACAGATTCCAGCTCCCTTCCACATATACTTTACTTTCACAATATCTTTATTTTAACAAAATATCCTAAATATTACAACCGATATAAAAAAATAGATTTTTAAAACAATAAATTTTAAAAAGAAAATTCCTTGGTTTATTGCTAAAACAAGGACAAGTAATAATAAAAACACATTTAATCTTTTTAAGGTCTTATTCAATTTTTTTATCTCCCAATTATTTTTTTAAGCTAGCCAAATATATACATTTGGATATGCCACATCAATAAATTCCAAATCTTCAATTGCTTCTACAGCACTATACACTAATTGCTCACTTTTATCTTTTAAATAAATACAATAATGCCGAGTTGCTAATTCTGGAATATTACCATCTGGATAAATTTCACTATACATTTCTTTATATATTTCTGTGGCGGGTAAAAGCGCTCTAATCTCTAACATGGGGAAATTTTCTGCTGTAACAATCTTATCTTTATATTCTTTTTTCACAATGAACCAAACCTCATCTTCTACACAGGTAGGTTCGTTAGGGTCTCTTGAATGTGTCCAGTCAATCACTGGAATTTCAGGTTCCTTATTCTCTTCTTCAGGTTCTTGTTGATTACAACCAAATAATATAAAACCCATTGCTATGATTGTTAGAAATAGAATTTTTTTCATAACCACTAACCTGCTTTCTTTTTATTTTCTCTATATAATTACACCTATAAATGTCGAATGATTGTTTGTATTATCATTATAGCAAGAAAATACGAAAGAAATCAAGAGAATAGGCCGTCGTTATATTAAGTTAAATATTTTTATTTAAAAATAGTGTTTTGGAGGTTCAAGTCTCATTTTTTTCAAAAATAGCCAGATTACAGCCTTAAAATTCAAACCTATATGAAAGACACTATTTTCCTAAATAATAGCACTTTTGCACTAAGAAATGCCCAAAAACCTATCATTTTTGAGCATTTCTTAGTTTGTAGCCTTTTCGTTCTACAAAGATGTCTTCATAGAACGAAAAGGCTATTAATTTATTA
>UQGR01000058.1 GCA_900540705.1 uncultured Mollicutes bacterium | reverse complement strand
CCTACGCTTGGAGCGGTAGCCTCTACCGAGGAAAGCCTTGGTTGTTCATTTTAGTAGTTTTTTTATATTTTTAGCAAAACCCCTAATCCTTTACAATAATAAAAATTAAGCTGATTGTACGACTGTACAATCAGTATTTATTTTTATTAAAAAGGGGAAACTTCTTATTCTAACGACAAAACTTTATGATATAATGGTACATGAGAAAGGTGGTACAGGTATGGATATAAAAATTGCAATTAAAGAGTTAGCCTATTTTGTTTGCCAATCTGGTAATTTAACCACCGAATTCTTTACAAATAAGGATTATGAAGAGGGAATTAAGCTCCATAAATACTTACAAAAAAAATATAATGAAGATAGTCAAAGCGAAGTTTATATTAAAAAAAGCTTAACGTATCACGAAAAGAATGTTACGCTTCAGGGATTTATTGATGGTGTTTTAAAAATAGATGGAGAAATTATTTTAGAAGAAATCAAATCTACACTATTTGATTTAGAAGAACTTCAGATAAGGCCTGAGCATTTAGCTCAATTAAAACTGTATGGGTATCTTTATGGGTTAGAGCATAATATAAATCCTATCCATTTGAGATTGACCTATATCACGATAGATGATTATAAAACAAAGGAATTGGATTATATTATCTCTTTAGATGAACTAGAGGAATTCTTCTTTTCCATTTTAGAACAATATATGGAATGGGTGGAATTAAATGAAGAGGCTTTAATTCGAAAAGAACAGACCATTTCCACTATGAAATTTCCTTTTCCTTTTATGCGTCCAGGCCAAAGAGATATGATGAAGGCCTGCTTCCAAGCTATGAAACAAGAGGAAATTCTTTATACGATTGCTCCAACGGGGATTGGGAAAACAATGGCTACCCTTTTTTCAACGCTCAAAACCTTAGAAAAGAATGATAAGTTATTTTATTTGACAGCCAAAGGTAGTGGGAAAAATGCTCCTCTTTCTGCGATACGCCTTTTAGCTTCTCAGGGCTTGAGAGTGAAAACCATCAACATTGTAGCGAAGAAGAAAATATGTAATGCTAAGCTAAAGAACTGTAATCCTGAAGAGTGTCCTTATGCTATTGGCTTTTTTGATCGAGAACGCCAAGCCTTACAGGATATTTTTACAAATTATGATATATATGATGAGGAAACCATTTCTATCGTTTCTAATAAGCATCGCATTTGTGCCTTTGAGTTTAGTTTGGATTTATCGTATTATTGTGATATTGTAATTGCAGATTACAACTATGTTTTTGATCCTAGAGCGCACTTGGTTCGCTATTTTGAGGATACAACCTACCACCCCAAGGTTTTAGTAGATGAGGCTCATAACCTCATTTCTAGAAGTAAGGATATGTATTCCTCCAGCATTACAGAGGCGGATATTAGAGCCATAAGAAAAATCTTAAATGGCTTTAAACCTTCCATTCGAAGCGAATGTAATAAAATGTTAGAAAAAATGGATAGCTTTAAGGAATATCTAGTTGATAAAACTATTTATGTTGAAAGCAGCTTAGATTCAGAAATTATCGTTTTATTAAAAAATATTTTAACGAAATGTGATAATCTTTTCTTAGATAATAAAAAGCTTCCTCATAAGGATGAGGCCTTGGATGTGTATTTTAAAATTTTGGATTTTGTTCAAATTTCTACCTATTTTGGACCTACTCATCGTCTCCTCGCCAGATTAGAACAGGATAGTCTTACTTTATCAATGATGTGCTTAGATGCTTCTAGTTTTCTTTTAGAGACGATTCATAGTGCGGTAAAGGGAATTGTCTTTTTCTCAGCGACTCTGTCTCCTTTTCAATATCATGCTGATTTGCTGACTCAAGGCGAAGGAAAATTTTTAGAGCTAGCTTCGCCATTTGATCCTAGTCATCTAGATATCATTATCCATAATCGAATTTCTACGAAGTATAAGGATAGAGCAGATTCTATTGATACCATTATTGAAACAATAGATACCTTGACGAAGGCGAAATCAGGAAACTATATCATTTTTTTCCCGTCCTATCAGTATATGCATATGGTGATAGAGGCTATTGAAAATCCAGAATATGAAATTCTTATTCAAAAAAATGATTTTTCAGATCAGGAAAGAAATGAAATGATTGACCAGTTTAAAGAAACAGAAAACTGCAAGGTGGGGTTCTTTGTTATGGGAGGAGTTTTTGCTGAGGGGATTGATTATATTGGTGATTGGCTAACTGGGGTTATCATTGTTGGAGTTGGACTTCCAATGTATTGTGAAGAGAATAATCTTTTGAAGGATTATTTTGAGGAGGTATATCAAAACGGCTTTGACTATGCATATACGTACCCGGGCTTTACCAAAGTGGTTCAAGCGGTTGGAAGGGTAATCCGCAGTGAAGAGGATCGAGGGGTCGTCATTTTATTAGACGAACGCTTTACGTATTCAAAATATCAGGAGCTGATGCCAAGGCATTGGCTAAATAAAAAGGTTATCACAAACGTATACTATTTAAAGAAGGAACTCGAGCGATTCTTTAAGGAAAAATAAAAAGAAAGGAGCTGATTTAATGAGAAATTTATATTTTTATGTAAAAACCTATGGAACAAAAAGCTTTCAGGAATTTCCATTTAATGAAGTAGATAGTTTATTATTAAGTCAGCTATCCTATTTGAATTTGGATTTGGTAATTCCTAAAATCCAAGAAAAAAAGCCTTCTGTTTCTTTGGTTTCTCTGTTATCTTCTGAGCTTATAGGGGAGCTCAGTAAAGAGACTCTGGATGAAAAAAGAAATCGTAAGCTTTTAAATCTTCTTATGACTGCTCCTCGATATGAGGGTTTAAAAATGAATTATCTGATGGAACAATTTCATGTTGAAAAGGTTGAACAGTTTAGTGCTGTCACATTTCTATTTGAAGAGTTTAGCTATATAGCTTACCGGGGAACGGATTTAACGTTAATTGGTTGGTTTGAGGATTTTAATATGGCTCTATTGGATGTGATTCCTTCCCAGGAGGATGCTGCTACCTATTTAAACAAAATTAGCCTCCTTTTACCTGAATGTAGCTTTTATATTGGTGGACATTCTAAAGGTGGAAATCTGGCTGTTTATGCAGCATTATCCTGTTCTAAGGAAATTAAAAATAGAATTATCTCCATATTTGATCATGATGGTCCAGGCTTTAATAGAGATATCTTTCAAAGTAAGGAATATTTAGAGATAGAAGCTAAAATATTTAAAACCACCTGTAAAGAAGCAAGAGTAGGTATCTTGCTGCACCATAGTGAAAGGATGTCCTTTGTGGACTCCAGAAGTCTTGGTATTTTACAGCATGACCCTTATAACTGGAAAATAACGAAGCAGGGCAGATTTAAGCTAGTAAGAAATGCAAATTTAATTTCTAGGACCTTTGAAAAAACGGTTAATAATTTTATAGAGACAACATCTTTAGAGGATAGAAGAAAATTTTTAGATATCATGTATCAGCTTAGTGTTGCTCATCCTAAGGCTACCATCTTTGATTTTAAGCGTAAGCCAGTTACGTATTCTATTGGGATTCGAAGAAGATATAAGGGGCTAACCTTAAATCAAAAGATTTTCTTAAAGAAGACTTTAAAAAGATATAGAGTCATTTGGCGTGCAAACTTTCAAATGTATTTGAAAAGAAGGATTCGCTTTAAGGATAAAACCTAATCCTTACGATAGATATGTATTTCTTTTACATAAAAATTATGGTACAATAACAATATGAAAAAAATTTTAAAATATGTTCTGGTTAGTATAGAAGCTTCTGTTTTATTTGTAGTTGTTGGAGCATTAACTACAGCTATAACAAAAAATATTTATGCAGATATTTTGATTGAACAGTTTAAAGCAGAAGCAGTCTATGATGAGGAAAATTCTACTAACACAGTAAAGCTTTATAAAATTGAATCTGTAAATACAGATACCGGATCACTTGTAATGATGGTAGATAACGTGAATCGCTTCATTATAGAAGATGATTTAATTATGTATTCCGTTTTTGAAGAAAATGAATATAAAAGAGCAAATGAAAAGGTCTATCAGCTATCAATAAAAAACGGTACATCCCAATCGACCTCTTTGCAGGCAAATGAATTGC
>UQGR01000057.1 GCA_900540705.1 uncultured Mollicutes bacterium | reverse complement strand
AGAGGCTGTTTTGAAATGTGTGATATTACCAGTAAGTGAATTCATCTATGATAAAAAGGATTTTGCGATTGCAAAACAAAGAATTATGGGGTTTTTAGATAAATTTTCTTTATCCTCCATTGAAGAGGAAATGGTAAATAAGGATTTATTCTCCTTAGAAAATCATAAAAATCTTACTAGCCTATCCAGATATCTAGGATTTTTTAATCCGAATATTTCTACAATTTTTGATTTTGTTGAGCATAAGAGGGTGTATTTTATAGACCCAGTGAAATCAAGAGAAACCTATGAGCATTTAGCTTTAGATTTAAATGAATATTGTGGCCATATTGGAGGCTATAGTATAGCGAATATGGAGCTTTATAAAAATTTAGATGTTTTACTTCAGGATGCGAATGTGCTTATTGAAGGATTGAGAACCTTAGGGAGCTTAGATTATAGAATTCAGGCAAAAGAGGTTGCCGCCTATAAAGCTAAGGAAAAAACGATTTTAGAGGATTTTAGACGCTATAAGGATAATAAATATATCATTTTAAGCTACACCAATGAGGAAAGGTTAAATCGTTTGATTGACATATGTCTAGATGAGGATTTGTTTGTAGTAAAAGTAGAGGATCCAGCAAAAATTAGACTTGGGCAAGTCAATTGCATACGAGGAGATTACCCAGCCTTTGATTTAATCTATGAGGGAATTCTTTTCTTGAATGAAGCTTCCCTTTATGAGGTGAACTATGCTCCTAGAAAGGCAAGATATAAATCCGTCTATAAGAATGCGATTAAAATTTCTAAGTATGATGAGCTAGAGCTTGGAGATTATGTAGTGCATTATGACTATGGTATTGGGAAATATCTTGGAATGAAGACCATTGACAACAAGGGAATCAAACGTGATTTTCTCTATGTGATGTATGGAAATGGGTCAAGCCTCTACATCCCATTAGAACAAATCTCTTCCATTATGAAGTATGCATCTAAGGATGTAGAAGGAATTACCTTACATGAAATAGGTTCTACTGCCTGGGCTAGGACAAAGGCCAAGGTGAGAAAGAGGGTTCACGATATTTCAGGGGAGCTCATTCGTCTTTATGCTGCAAGACAAAATGCCAAGGGCTTTGAATTTCTGCCAGACACTACAGAACAGGCTTTATTTGAAGAGGATTTTGCCTATGAGCTTACACCAGATCAAAAGAGCGCAATTGATGCTGTTAAGGCAGATATGGAATCCGCTAGACCGATGGACCGCTTGATTTGTGGAGATGTAGGGTATGGAAAAACGGAGGTTGCAATGCGGGCAGCTTTTAAGGCAGTTTATAGTGGGAAGCAAGTAGCGATGCTTGCTCCTACAACCATTTTATCCAACCAGCATTATCATAATTTTAAAGCTCGTATGGAGGAATATGGAGTTCGAGTGGAGCTTTTGAACCGGTATATTCCAGCTTCTAAGCAAAAACAAATTTTAGAGGATTTAAAGCAGGGTGGGGTCGATGTAATCATAGGGACGCACCGCCTATTATCTAAGGAAATTGTCTATAAGGATTTGGGTCTTTTGATTGTGGATGAGGAACAACGCTTTGGTGTAAGCCATAAGGAAAGAATTAAGGAGCTCAAGGTTAACGTGGATTGTATTACGTTATCAGCAACTCCAATTCCAAGAACCCTGCAAATGTCGGTTATGGGATTAAAGGATTTATCTATGATTGAAACGCCACCAAAGAACCGGTATCCAGTTCAGACCTATGTCCTAGAAAGAAATGATAGAATTATAGCGGATGCGATTGAAAGAGAAATCTCTAGAGGGGGACAGGTTTTTTATCTATATAACTTTGTAGATTCAATTGAGGATATTGCTGCTCACCTGCATAAACTAGTTCCTATGGCGAAAATCTGTATTGGGCATGGTCAGCTATCTAAGGAACAGTTAGAGAATAGAGTTCAGGATTTTATCAATCATAAATACGATATTTTGCTTTGTACGACCATCATAGAAACAGGAATTGATATGCCAGAAACAAACACTCTAATCATTCATGATGCAGACCGCCTGGGACTTTCTCAGCTTTACCAAATTAGAGGTAGAGTTGGTCGTTCTAGCAAGATTGCCTATGCTTATTTAATGTATGAGCCTAGAAAGATTTTAACTCCTGAGGCCGAAAAGAGGTTAGAGACGATTAAGGAATTTAATGAGCTTGGAAGTGGCTTTAAAATTGCAATGCGAGATTTATCTATTCGAGGTAGTGGGGATTTATTAGGAGAAGAACAATCTGGCTTTGTGGAATCTGTAGGACTAGATATGTATTTGAAAATATTAAATGAAGAGATTCAGGCTATCCAGCTAGAACCAGAACAGACCGTGGATAAGTCGATTGCCACACCTTTTGTCTCTCGTACCATCGATGCAGGATATATAGAAAATGAGGATGTCCGAATAGAAATTCATAAAAAGATTGATAAGCTGAAAACCTTGAAACAGCTGAATGAATTAGAAGCAGAGCTCCTGGATCGCTTTGGAGCGATTGAGCTAGAAATGCAACTTTATATGTATGAGAAGCTGATGAAAAACTATTGTAAAAAACTAGGGATATATAAAATAAATACGGAGAATCCTAGATACTATGATTTTATCTATTCTAAGGATACCTCTCAAAAACAGGATGGCAATTTTCTATTTTCTGAGATGTTAAAATTTAAGAATTTAAAGCTGACCTATCAAAATAATGAAATTCATATCCTATTAGAGATTCAAGGACGAAATAAACTAGAGTACTTTAAAGAAATCTGTTCTTATTTTTCTTGTATAGATAAATAATTTATCTTATTTTGCCGAATACTAATATTGGTGGTGTGAATGAAAAAAATTATATTCATTATACTGCTTTGGATGAGCACCTTATGTTTCAGTGCCTCTGCTAAAGCAAATATATATTATCATGGTGATAGAAGCTCTAATCATATTTATTTGACATTTGATGATGGGTATTCCTATAAAAATACAATTAAAATATTAGATACATTAAAAGAGAAGAACGTACAGGCAACGTTTTTTATTGAAGGAGATTTTCTCGTTCAAAACCCTACAGTGATTCGTCGTATTGTCGAGGAACAAACGTTAGCTAACCATACATTTTCCCATAAGGACATAACAACTATGAGTGATGGCCAATTCCGAAAGGATATATTGCGCTTTGAAGAAGAGGCCTACAAGATTACAGGCAAGCCAGTAACAAAGTACTTTAGGCCACCTATGGGTAGAATAAACAAGCAGAAACAAGCAATTCTATCTGACTTGGGGTACCAAATCTTTCAGTGGGATGTTTCCTATTATGACTATGTCTACTATGACGATAGAGGTGTAGATCATGCCTTAAGAAACATAATGAAGCAGACTAAGAATGGATCTATTATATTAATGCATACCTTAACAAAATCAAATGCCGATGTTTTAGGGACAGCTATAGATAAATTAAGAGAAAAGGGCTATGTCTTTTCTTCTTTAAATGAATTAATTTAAAATGAAAGCCTATATGTATTATAGGTTTTTTATTTTTTTGACAAAAAATGACATTTTTTTAATTGTTTCTATTTTATAAATTTAAGTAATAAAAGAAATAAATAATATGGTAATATAATATAGTAGGGAGGCTTTAGTATGAAGAATAGATTTATAAAATATATACTTGTATTTCTTCTAGGATGTATTTTTATTTGTGGCTGTATGGAAGAACAATCTCAGGGTTTAACTGAAAAAGAAGAAATAACCTTGAAAGGATACTACATTCAAGAATATTTTAATGGTGAGAAAGCTTTAGAGGATTTAGATTTAGAGCATTATTTTGGAACCTATGGAAAATGTATAGTTGTACTTTTTAAGGATAAGATGTCAGGAGATAACGGAAGAGTTACAACTAAAGTTATAGATGGCATAGAATTTACTTATCCTTATGGAAATAGAGAAGTATTAGCTTTTTCAGAGTCAAAATTTTATACGTTAGACAAAGCCTTTGACAATAGGCTAATAACTAAGGATAATTTATACGACATTGCAAATCAGCTTAAAAAATTTATTAATTAAATACTTTAACAGGAGGCCCTTATGGTAAATAAATATTTTAGAATTGTGGTATTCCTACTATTAACTATTAGCCTATCCTTTGCTTTAGGATGCTCAGAAGAACCAGCATTAAATATATCTGCTGAAATTATTTCTGTAATTTGGCAAGAAAATTCTGAAGGAAAAAACCAAATTATAACATCAAATTCTCAACTTATTGCATATAGTCAAGAAAGAAATTTAGTCGCATTTGATAATTCCAGTTTAATCGTTTTGAAAAATTATGATGATTCCTTTTTTGAACGGAATGCTTTACTTGTATTAGAAATAGAAGAAGGGATTTCAAATAGTCAGGTTATGGTCAAATCTTATAGCTGTGAAAATGAGACAATAAAAATTTATGTGGAGTCTCACAATACCTCAGAACTTTCTAAACCTAGTATGGTTAGATGGGTGATTTTATTATCTTTAACTAAAGAAGAGGTAAAATCAATAACTAATGTTTCTTTATTTAAAAATGGCAGTCAGGTGAATTAAATTTTTTTAAAAATAGAATGAAAAAATCAAATAGAAATTATTTAGAGGTTCGGCTTTTGCTGAACCTTTTTAACTTGATAAGAGTAAAAAGGAAGGTAAAGCATAAAAATAATATAGCTCTTAAATTGACTTAATTGTATATTTTTATAATACCTTTTAAGATTTAATTTACTTT
>UQGR01000056.1 GCA_900540705.1 uncultured Mollicutes bacterium | reverse complement strand
GTCGTAGACGATATTCTAGATACAGGGAAAACCTTATATGAAATAAAAACTCTTCTAAAGGAACGAGGAGCTAAGAGTGTTAAGCTCTGTGTACTACTCGACAAGCCTGAAGGAAGAAAGGTCGATATTGAAGCGGATTACGTTGGGGATTTAGTTCCCAATGAATTTGTCGTAGGCTATGGATTAGATTACAATGAACGATATCGTAACCTACCTTATATCGGAGTATTAAAGGAAGAAGTTTATTCCAAATAGGAGGAATTATGCAACAAAATAATCAAAATCAACAAAACCAAAAACCAAGAAAAAGGATTGACTGGCTGTTTCCAATTATAGTTATTTTAGCTGTTGTTGGAATATTCCTTTTGATTCAGCATCTAACTACGCCTAAGCCTAAGGAATTATCCTATGCTGAATTGGTGGTGGCACTAGAGGATAAGACAAATCCAGTAGACACATCTTCCATTTCTGCTCAGCCGATTGGCGGTGTAAACTATCAAATGTTTACCATCAGAGGAAATTTCAAGGATAGCAAAAGCTTCACTTGTAATGTTACTACCCAGCAGTTTAATGACCTAACGAGTGGAGATAATGCCATAACAATCAAATTAGTTAAACTAGAACAGAATGTATTCCTATCTCTTTTAATTAATTTATTACCTTACGTCATTATGATTGGCTTCTTTATTTTCCTATTTAGAAGCCAAGGGAACGGCAAAGCATTTGACTTTGGAAAATCTACAGCTAGATTATCCAGAGGAAAAAGTGTAACCTTTGCAGATGTAGCAGGGTGTGATGAGGAAAAAGAGGAGCTTGTAGAAATCATCGATTTCTTAAAGAATCCTAGAAAATATTCAGAAATAGGAGCTAGAATTCCGAAGGGTGTTCTTCTGTTTGGTCCTCCAGGTACAGGTAAAACCTTACTTGCGAAGGCGGTTGCTGGAGAAGCAAACGTTCCATTCTTCTCTATTTCTGGTTCTGACTTCGTAGAGATGTTTGTCGGTGTAGGTGCTTCTCGTGTACGTGATATGTTTAAAACCGCGAAGGAGCATGCCCCTTGTATCATCTTTATAGATGAAATTGACGCCGTTGGTCGTCAACGTGGAGCTGGTATGGGTGGTGGACACGATGAACGTGAGCAAACCTTAAACCAATTGTTAGTAGAAATGGATGGCTTTACTGGTAATTTAGGAATCATCGTCATGGCTGCCACAAACCGTCCTGACGTATTAGATCCTGCCCTTCTGCGTCCTGGTCGTTTTGACCGTCAAATCACAATCAATAGTCCAGATGTAAATGGACGTACAGCCATACTAAAGGTACATGCTAGAAATAAGCATTTGGATTCTAGTATTAAACTAGATGAGGTAGCTCAAAGAATTCCAGGCTTTAGTGGTGCGGATATTGAAAACCTATTAAATGAGGCAGCTCTTCTCGCAGCTAGAAGTAATCGTAAAATCATCAATACTCAGGATATTGATGAAGCTATTGACCGTGTAATGATGGGGCCTGCCAAAAGATCCAAGAAATATACCGAGCGCGAACGTAAGCTTGTGGCCTTCCATGAGGCAGGTCATGCCGTGATTGGTCTTCGCTTAGAAAATGCTTCTATTGTTCAAAAGGTGACAATTATTCCTCGTGGTCAAGCAGGTGGTTATAACCTAATGATGCCAAAGGAAGAGACCTATACCCATACTAAAACAGAATTGCTAGAAAGTATTATAGGCTTTTTAGGGGGGCGTGTTGCTGAGGAGCTTGTATTCTCAGATATTACTACTGGTGCTCACAATGACTTCCAGCAAGCAACAAGAATTGCCCGGTCCATGGTTACAGAATATGGTATGTCCTCCTTAGGCCCAGTCCAATATGAACAACAATCTGGAAATGTATTCCTTGGTAGAGATTATCTAAAGGAAAAGAATTTCTCCGATCAGGTGGCTTTAGAAATTGACAAGGAAACTAGAAGAATTATTGAAGAATGTTATGCAACCGCAAAAAAGGTAATTTCCGAAAATATGGATTTATTAAATTCTATCGCCGAATATCTATTGAAGGTTGAAACCCTAACCAAATCTGATATTGATGAAATTGAGGCAACTGGTCATTTAAAACGTTATGATGATATGGAAGCCTTGAAAAAGGCTGAGGCTGAACGAGAAGCTTTACAGCAGACAGAGGAAGCTTCTGAGGAAACCACTTCTTCTCCTGAAGCACCTCTAGAGGAGCCTTCTACAGATGATAATCAGGTATTATGAGATTAGATAAGTTTTTAAAGGTTTCCAGACTCATTAAACGTCGCACTCTAGCCAAAGAGGTTGCCGAAAATGAAAGAATTCTAGTGAATGGAAAAGCAGCCAAGCCCTCAAAAGAAATAAAGGTTGGCGATGAAATTACGATAGAATTTGGTAACAAGGATGTAACAGTAAGAGTAGCCTCTCTTGAGGTTTCTACGAAAAAAGCAGACGCTATCAATCTATATGAGTTTATAAGTGAAAAAACAAAATAAAAAAGGCATAAAGCCTTTTAGAAAACTGTTGATGAAAATCAGCAGTTTTTTATTTTTTTATAGCCTACGTTTAGCATAAGCCAATCTGTTTGTCAATTTTATAAAGTCTATCTTCTTTATAAATCCTTAGGTGTATTTGCCGGATTAAATAGAATGTTCCCTTCATTATCATATTTTGTCCCATGACAAGGGCATTCATAGACCTGTTCTTCTTTATTATAGTATAGAGCACAGCCCAAATGGGTACATCTTTTTTTCGGTTTTAGTAGGTTAATCCCTGCAACTCCTATATTTTTCAATAGCGGAAAAGCAGGGCTCCAGCGCTTGGGATGAAATAGCTTAGCATATTTATTTTTTCTTCCTGAAATATAATCTGCCAAAATTAAAGAGGATAACATAGCTCCTGTCATTCCCCAGAGGTTAAAGCCTGTGGCTACAAGAGCATTTCCTTTATATGGTCCTATATAAGGAAGTCCATCTAAGCTAACACAATCCTGATTCACCCATTGATGGGATATCCGATGACTTGGATAATTCTTCATAATGAACCGCAATAAATAATAAAATCCATCCTTATATCCGCCAGTCTTTTGATCATTACCACCAACAATCAAATGATTTTGATAGGTACGAAAGTAAAGATTCCCAGGAATAGAGCCAATAGAGTTAAAGCTTTGAACCTGCTTAACATCCTCTATTACTAAAACATAGGATTTTTTTTGAGTGAGCTTTAAGGGGTAAAGTCCTTGAAGCTTTAAAAACGGATATCCGCTAGCTACGATAATATGCTTAGCCTGAATCGTATGATCCCTTGTATAAGCCATAGAGTTCTTAAGCTTAACTACTTCTGTATTTTCATAAATGGTAAAATAAGGGCTTAGTACCTGAATCAGCTTTAGTGGATTCATCTGAGCCTGATTCGAAAATTTAATGGCATACTCATCTTCTATTTTTGCATCATAACCTAAGCTTAAAATTGCATCATATTCTTTTTTTAGCATATAAGGATTATCCTTAAAATACTTATAGGAAGGAACCAACTCAAAATCAAATTCAAATTCCTGAGCTAACCTTTTATATTCCTCAATCGCTTCTAAGCAAGCTTCTAAATAAAGGGCGGCGGCCTTACGTCCCTTTTTTCTAATTAAATCAAAATAATTGAGATCCTGTAATGCAGTAATAACCGCCGTAGTCTTATTTGTTCTTGAACAAGCCAGCTCTCCCTTTTCAACAAGGACAACCCTTAAATTTTGCTTACTAAGACGGTATGCACAAAGAATTCCACAGATGCCACCGCCAATCACAAGAACATCAGTAGAAATATCTTCCTTTAAGCTATCATAGGAATTCAATTCTGTATTTTGCCACAGGGTAGGTCTCATTTTCATCACCAAGTATAGTGTGGAAAAAACTTCTTCCATTTATACCCAATCCCTGCCAAAGTTACTACTTAATGAAATTTTATAAATAATTTAAGTTTCTAGTTAGAATCTGTTCCTCTAAAATTGGCAGTATTAGATGTCTAACTGATAGATTCTGCTCCTAGACATTCCTTCATAATACCCAAAGTAGTCCTTTGAAGGTAAAATGATTTCTACAAGCCTTCCTCCAAGCTGTTCAATCGTTTTATAAGAGGCAACGTTCTCTTCATCACAGCATAAATATATATAGGTCATCTGATGAGCTTTTGCCACCGCAAGTATCATTTTACAAGCCTCTAAGGCATAATGATGTCCACGATAGGGTTCATCTATCTCATAGCCAATATTTCCGTTAAAGTATGAATGATAATTATGCCCAATCCGAATAGATATTTTTCCTATTTTTTCTTTTGTTTCATTTAAAATAATATCATACCAATAATAAGGAATTTCATATTCATTTCCTGGTTCTAATTTGATACAGCTTAGTGTAAGTAAATCTCCCTTTATCATTTCGTATTCCTTTTTAAACAGAAACATTTTTTCACCTTCTTAAACGTTGGAATGATATTATTATAGCATAAAAGGATACTATCCTCATAATAAAAAATATTAACCTACCCCTTTTTGGCATTTCTTAACTTTGAGAAAGATTGTTAAAATATTAGGTTTGTTATATAATAAAGCTATCTTGTAACAAGGAGATGAGACAATGCATACGATATTTACTGCCTTAGCTTCTATTGCCCAAAAAATTGGCAATGCTGTAAAGAGATGCTGTATCGGCATAAAAAACGCTTTAGTCGTTGTCTTTCGGCCAATAGCTCATGTTCTCTTTCTTTTATTAAAAGGAATCTATACCATATTTAAGTATTTTGTACTCTATCTTTTTATAAAGCCTATTCTATTTTTATATCATCATATAGTAGTGCCCATTGGAAAAGGCCTAAGATTTATCTTTACTAGAATTTATAAATATATCATTTTACCACCTTTTAGAGGAATTACCTTTATAATTAAAAATATTGGACTATTTTTCAAGCTTATCTATACTAAAATAGTAACTCCTATTGGACACTTTTTTCTTACTATTTTTAGAGCCATTGGCAGGGGAATAAGCTATATTTGCAAAAAAATTTATCACTTTATCAAATTGCACTGCAAAACACCAAAGCGGGGCCCTCTCTTTGTGAAAAGTTCCATCCGGCCGGGGCAGGGGAGGAGAACGACGGCCCCGGCGGGCACATATACTGGGGCAGAAATTTTTGAGCAACGGAGTGAAGGCGATATGGATAAATTCGATTCGGACCGCAGGCCCGAATTCATGCGGCGGCAGCACGGCTGCGGCTGCTGCGTTTGCAGCGGCCCCCAGGGCCCGCAGGGCGAGCCGGGGCCCCA
>UQGR01000055.1 GCA_900540705.1 uncultured Mollicutes bacterium | reverse complement strand
CCGAAAAGCCCGCTTTTTGCGTCCACCAGTAACCGCAGCAAGGGCGGCCGTATTGCAACTACCACAATAAGCACAATGCTTAAAGAAATGCTTGTAAAGGCTGGATATGACAGCGACAGGCTAACCGCCCACAGCTTAAGACATACCAGCGGAACGGGCGCATATAAGGCCACGGGCAACCTTTTATTAGCGCAGAAACACCAACGGCACGCAGATCCCAGCACTACCGAAATATATATACATGCAGAGGAAAGAGCAGAACGCCACACAGAGCAGCAAGTATATAACTATTTCTTTAGAGGCGATAACGAAAACGACCAGCAGCAGCAAGCAATTAACCTTATAGCAAGCCTTAACCCAGAGAAGCTGGCCGCTGTTATTGATTTTATGAAAGCAATTAAATAATAAGAAAGGGGGCTTTACGATGAGCGGAATTGTATCTGGTAGAAAAATTCTTTTTGTGGAGGATGATGAAGCAATTCGAGTGGAACAAGCGAAATATTTCCGGATGAGAGGAAATACCATTTATGAAGCATCCTGCTTAAAAGAAGCCATTAAGCTATTAAAATCTGTCAGCTTTGATGCTGTAATATTAGATATTGTACTTCCAGATGGAGAAGGGCTTGACATCTTCTCCTTAGATTGTCAACTCCCACCCGTTCTTATTCTTTCGGATTTGGGCAGTGATTATGATATGCTAGAGGGATTCTCTGCAGGAGCCTTAGACTATGTGGTAAAGCCATGCTCTCCTAAAGTACTAGAGGCCAGACTATCCTTACGGTTGATTCCCAAAGAAAATGCAATACTATCTTTACATCAATTAACCCTAGATACCATTCGAAGAACTGTCTCTTATAATCATGTGTCCATCACCCTGACTTCTAGTGAGTTCAATATCCTTTTATTTTTAATGAAAAATGCTGGTGTCTTTTTTACGGCAGAGGAAATCTATGAAAAGGTATGGCAAATGCCTAGCTTAAAATCTACAACAATACGTTACCATATTTCAAATCTAAGACAAAAGCTGATTAAATATACAGACAAAAACTTGATTTTAACTGAATTCGGAAAGGGATATGCTTTTTTAGCAGGTGTATAAGCGATGAAAGCTTCAATTAAAAAAACAATAGTATTTATATCCATACATCTAATTTCAATTCTTTTAGTCTTAATTTTAGAACTAGCGGTTTCTCCCTTGCCAACAGCAACTCGTTCCTCTAATATCTTTAATTCAGACGGAGAGGAATTAGCGGCGGTTTGTATTTCTGATTTAGAAGATTGTCAGTATATGCCCTATATCAATTATACTCCAAATGAATTCATCCGTCCAAGTGATTTAAAAGGAACCCCTATAAAGCTAGAAAAAAATACGCAGATTGCTCCAAGAGGAACTATTAAATTTATCATTTTAAATTTAGATCCCAGCGATGAAGAATTTTACGAAAAAAAGGAACAATTAGAGCCATATCTTGAAGGAGACCGACACTGGCACTTCACCTTACAGCTTCCAGCCTTTTTTTCGGCCTGTAATGTTTATGTCCGTAGCGTTCTTACCAATCGAGTTGGAGAAATAGAGAATTATGATTATATAGAGTATGGGGAATATCAGGGTATCACAGAAAATCACAAATCTAAGGTGGAACCCTTATCAATCGACTTAAATTTTTACTCTATACGACATGCCCTCACTAGTGAAATAGAGCGTAGAGCACTTGTGGTCACTCTTCATTACGAAACAGAGGATGGAAAATTAGCAGGCTTTACCCAAATGCCACTAATTGGAAAGGATGAAAAGGTCAAGCAGACTGTCTCCCATGACCAAACCTTTTTGATTATCATTGCTCTAACCTCTGCTTTAGTTGCTGCAATTTTAGCCTTTGTGAGTCTACTTAAAAAGGATTTAAGCCGAATCCCTTTAATTGTCATCGCTTTAGGAATTGGAATATGGATGCTATCTAAACTTCTTCTTTTATATACTACAACAATTCCTTATTTATTTTTAACCCTGGAAGCAATGAGCATCACCACTATCATTTTGGCATCTCTTTTTACATTACGCTGGAAAATAAAAAAATTTCCAATTTGGATCATCGCTTGCCTCTTTGGAATCGCTTTTTTGAGCTTAGTATCTGCTAGTGCTACGCTCCCTCAAAATGTACAAATGATGCTAACCCCTTGGATAAAAGGAATCGCAATCCCTTTAGGGCTCTACATCTTCCTCGTTAATATTATAACTATATATCATAATAAAAAAATAGAGGATTATCTTGTCTATATGGTGATATCTGTATTGACAATTTCTCTTGCCTTTACAAATAACTTCAACCAAAGCATTATTTCCTCTAATGCTTGGCTACTTGTTTTAACCCTCTGCATCACAACCTATTCTGCCTTTTCCTTCTTTATCAAATTAGAACAGCAAAATAAATATTTAACAAATAATCTCCAAACGGAGGTTTCGATTCAAACCAAAGAGCTTCAAAAGATAATCGATGATCGAGAACGTCTTTTGAGATATCTCTCCCATGATATGAAAAAGCCAGTATCTAGTATCCGTCGCTTTTTATCAGATTTAAAAAATAGTGAGAAAAATGAAGAGAAAATAAATAAACTGATAATTGTAGAACAAAAAATTGAAGGAATCAATCAGAATCTATTGGATTTACAAAAATTTTCTAAGCAATCCTTTTCTTCAGAAAAATCAAGTAGAATCAACATTGCTCCTATAATATCTAAATTATATGAAAACTTAAATCCAGATTGTGAAGCAAATAACATCTATTTAAAGTATACCAAGCAGAATATTTTTGTATATGCAAAAAAGGATACTCTCTTAAATGTTTTAAATAACTTGATTTTCAATGCCATTGAGCATGCTAACTGTAAAACCATCGAAATACCAGCCGCTAAAAGTAAAAACAACTGCAAAATCATGGTGATTGACGATGGCAAGGGAATTGATGAAACACTAGACATCTTCCAGCCTTATTCCACAGAGGAAAAAGACGGAGATAATTTAGGACTTGGATTATATATTTGTAAACAGCTCCTTTCCTCAATGGGTGGAAATCTAACCTATTCTCGGGAGAATGAAAAAACTATATTTACGATTACCTTAGCTTTAGCATAAGATATTAAAAAGATGCCGTGGATTTTACCCCACGGCATTTTTTTAATTAAGCTGTAAAATTTATAATTATTTTTCCTATATAACCATTTCCAGTGGACGCAATTGTCACAAGCGTCTCTTCTGCAAAGGTATAGGTGTGTGCCTCATTAGCGGCCTCATCATTCACTGTGTATGCTAGAGAGTCCTGATACATTACAATTGTGACTGTAGCTCCAGCAGCAACAGTAAAGCTTATTTTAGCACCTGTGTTATATTGGAACCATTGACCACCATTGTCTGAAATTTTTCCAGTTGTTGCATCTAGGGTAAGCTTATCAAAGGTAGTGGAGCTTCCTTGTACATTGGACTGGGATGTCAAAACATAATAGTTGTCAGCTGCAGTTTCTCCCGAGTTAAAGGAATAGGTCGTATTCACAGAAACTACATTGCTAGTCTCAGACCCCTCCTCTGTAAAGGTTGCTGTTATCTTACCTAAATAGCCATTTTCCACTGCCGTAATTGTAACTATACCAGCACCTGTAATGGAGTAAATATTATTTTCAGGAGTGATTTCCACGCCATCCAAATCTACACTTACGTTATTTTGATTCTGATAGAAAACAAGAGAAAGAGTACATGCACGTCCTGCTTCAAAAGAAGCCTTTGCTCCCACATTGAACTTTAACCAATCTCCGTTATCAGCCACAACTCCCTGACCATTATCTGTAAGAGTCAATTTCCCAAAGGTTAGGGACGGATTGATGGCTTGATTGCCATACACAAAATATGCATCCCCTGCATTTGCCTGATCGTCTTTAAAAGACCAGGTTGTCGTCGTATTGATAGAATTAACTACTTCTGCCACATAGGTAACATTATAGGTAAAGCTTATTCCTCCAAATGAAACACTTACCTCATATGTACCTGCTGCGTCTACATTTACTGCATCAGAATTAAGGGTATATTCTGTTGAATCTAAGATTTTAATTGTTCCATCAGAATAGGTAGCCTTTACCTCCAATTCAGCACTAAATGCTTCACCGATAGCAAATTCTGTCTGTTGTCCTGTAACCTGTAAGCCTTCCAAAGTGGCCACCTCTGGAGCCTCCTGATTTGGCTTAAAAATTATGGAATATAAGTACATCGTATCTGTTGCCACTATTTCAACAGCAGTTTCTTCGGCAAAAAATACAGAATAGGTATCTAAATTCGTTAAATTTCCATTGATGGAATAATTATGATATCCAGGGTAGGTAGCTATTACAACAATCGTATTTGCTGGAGCTGTAAATGAGATTTTACCTCCCTTATTAATCTGGGTATCTCCTTGTGCTCTCGCAACAATTTTACCATTGGTTGCATCTAAAGTTAACTCGCCTAAAACGGCAGTTTTTTCATCTGTAGCAGTAGCACCTAAGGATAAATCATAAGTATAGACTGTTCCTGTAGGGTTTGTTCCTCCATTGAAGAAATAATATGAATTTGGATCCTCTTCAATTTCAGTAGCTGCTGGATTCCAAGCATTCGTATAAGTCACCTTACCATTGGTGGTTCCAAAAATAACAGTATAATCTGCATACTTAGAAGCTAGTTCTAAATCTGTCAGAACAGTTACTCCAACCTGACTTTCTGTAATTGCGCCTTCGCCTGTATTGTTATACTCGAAGAACTTTAAGGTAGAGGTTGTACTTACATTGATACTATTCATAGAAGCATATCTCACATTTTTAACGGCGGTTCCAGCAGTATTTTCTGTCTTGCTGATATGTGCTCCCAAAGTAGAATTCATTACCATAACAGCTGCATAAGCACCCCATGTTCTACCTATCGCTGTATTGCTGTTTTCTAATACCTTAGCGTCTGCTGTAAAGCTACATCCATCAAAAATAGCGCCATACTCTACTGCATCTCCTTCTCCCTTATTACTTCCCTTAAAGGCCGTAATATAACCACCATCTGTTTTAGCTCCACGATTGGCTTCAGAGTTGATGGAGTGGATGGTACAATTTTTAAAATATGTCGTATTATTTGTACCAAATATGAAGTCTGTTGTTCCTGCAATATAAGTATCCTCAATCCACTGACGACCAGTAAATAATTCAATCGTATCCTGGTATCCTAAAAGCTTACAATTCTTCATCTTGAATTGATCTGCCTGTATCAGTATAGCAAGAGCTCTATGCTCTGAATAGCCAGGGTTAAAAGCTGCATCAAATCGATCCAAGCTATTCCAATAATTAGATATTGTAATATTTTCAATCGTACATCCAACTGCAGAATCTCTTACAGCCAATGTCTGAGTAGAATCTGTAACCTGCTCAAATCCAGACTCATCCTTTAAGCCATATAAAGAATCCCATTCAATGATTGTGGTTTCCTTATCTGCACCAACAAAAGATAAATAAGGAAGATTAATTTCTAGTTTTTCCTTATACAACCCTGCTTCAACATAAATAAGCTTCTTCATTGTTGGGGCAAGCTCCTGACAGCTCAAGAAATCTAAAGCCTGCTGAATAGAGGTGAACATAGTATAGCCATCCTCAATAGCCCCAATCGTTCCAGTATAATTTTGGTCAACCTTCACTTGAACGACCTCATTCACAATGGATGGTGCTGTATCCACAACCCAAATGCTGTAGCTAGCCTCTTTTAAAGCATAGGTTATTGTTATCGTTTTTTCTCCAGAAGCCGTTGTATCAAAACCAGTAATCAAGCTAGTATCCATAGGGACAATAAACTCTTTGGTCTTAGTAGTATCTACTGGATGCGTTGCTTGAACTGTAACTGTCATTCCAGATATATCTAGGGAAGTATCTCCAATTTTATAAATTCTTTTTACTGTTTGATTTAAATATACTCCGTTTCCAGCCTGAGAATTAGGTCCCTTAATTGTCTTATTAAAGCCTAATAATAAATCTGAAATTGCATATACAGCTACTGGAACAATTTGAGCATCATACTCCTTATATTTTACAGAGATGTCATAGACGCCAGCCTCATTAGATTGAAATGCTGAAGAATCGATGATTAATTCTTCGTGAGGAATAACATCTTTTCTTCCATTTCCATATACCGCTTGTACAACAAGCTTAGAGGAATCGTAGGTGTCATTTGGAAGGTATTCTATTTTTCCTTTAGAGACAATTTCAAAACCAACAATCTCAGACTTTTCTACAGAACAAACCATCTCTGCCCAATATAAATCTACTGTGCCACTAGGTCTTCCAATCTGATAGGTACAACCTTCTTCCACATCAAACTCTAAACGAACAATAGGACTTCCCGTGCTCACACCAGCAAATTCAATAGTTTGCATGGTTTCCCCTTGTTTTCCAAACGTAATCTTTTGAGTTTGAGCACCTCCAGAACCATTTTGAACCCAAACAGCTAATTTTCCATTTCCTGGAGCCTGGATAACTAAATTAGGTGTAGCTGCTAATTTCATTGACCATTTAAATGCTTTAGTATCGGTTGCATCATCTGGGTTAGTCCATGTTTTTTCTCTAACTCGCATTTCTGTTCCAGATTTAATCGTATAGCTGTTAACTATCAAATCCTCAGTAGATGTTCCTACAACAAAATCCGTATCCTTTAAAATATAATCTACTTCTTCATACTCTATATTCTTTGTCCATTTCGCATAAAGTGTTGTATTCTCCGTGATGGCCTGTCCACCTTCTACCTGATGCTGGAAGGTATTATTATCGGTATACC
>UQGR01000054.1 GCA_900540705.1 uncultured Mollicutes bacterium | reverse complement strand
AAGAACATGATCACTGGTGCTGCTCAGATGGATGGTGGTATCTTAGTTATCGCTGCAACTGATGGACCTATGGCTCAGACTCGTGAGCACATCTTACTTGCTCGTCAGGTAGGTGTACCTAGATTAGTTGTATTCTTAAATAAGTGTGATATGGTTGATGATGAAGAGTTAATCGACCTAGTAGAAATGGAAACTCGTGAATTATTAAGCGAGTATGACTTCCCAGGCGACGATATTCCATTCGTTCGTGGTTCTGCATTAAAGGCTTTAGAGGGCGATGCAGCATGGGTTGGCAAAATCGAAGAATTAATGAAGTATGTTGACGAGTATATTCCTACTCCAGTTCGTGATACAGATAAGCCATTCTTAATGCCTATTGAGGATGTATTTACAATTACTGGTCGTGGTACCGTTGTTACTGGACGTGTTGAGCGTGGACAGGTACGCGTTGGTGATTCTGTAGAAATTATCGGTATTAAGGAGACTCAGACTTCTGTTGTTACTGGTGTTGAAATGTTCCGTAAGCTATTAGACTATGCTGAGGCTGGAGACAACATTGGTGTATTACTTCGTGGTATTAACCGTGATCAAGTACAACGTGGTCAAGTATTAGCTAAACCAAAATCAGTTACTCCTCATATGAAGTTTACTGCTCAGGTTTACGTATTATCAAAGGACGAGGGTGGTCGTCATACTCCATTCTTCTCTAATTATCGTCCACAGTTCTATTTCCGTACTACAGACGTTACAGGTATTATTACTTTAGCTGCTGGTACTGAAATGGTTATGCCTGGTGATAACACTACTATGACTGTAGAATTAATTCACCCAATTGCTATGGAGCAGGGTACTAAGTTCTCTATCCGTGAGGGTGGACACACTGTTGGTGCTGGTTCTGTAGTAGAAATCATTGAGTAATTTTACAAAGAACAATTTAGAGGTAATGCTTATTGCATTGCCTTTTTGTTTTTTATATAATAGTAATATGGTTTTGGAGGATTGAATATGAAAATTGCAGTATTAGGCTCAGGTGCAATGGGCTGTTATTTTGGAGGATATCTATCAGAAAAGAACGAGGTTATATTTATTGACAAATTGGATAGCGTCGTTGACAGCATCAATCAAAATGGGGTAAGAATTGAAGAAGTAGATGGAGAAGAAAAAATTTTTTTAAATGTTAAAGCCTATAAAAGTGGGACGTGTCCTGAAAAAGTCGATTTGGTTATAGTTTTAGTTAAAACTACATATACTGAAGAGACTCTAATAGAAAACAGAGACTTATTTTTAACAGATACAAAGGTAATCACACTTCAAAATGGAGCAGGAAATGATAGGAAGATTGCTAAATTTGTAGATTCTAGACAAATTGTAATTGGAACTACTACCAGTAATTGTGTAAATTTAGGTTTAGGACATATAAGACATTCTGGAATGGGGAAAACTATCTTTGGGAGCAATGAGGGAAATATGGATATATTAAACCTAATTTCCTCTTTATTTACCGTAAGTGGTCTAGATAATGAAATATCTACTGATATTCAACGCGTGATTTGGAGAAAGCTCTTTGTTAATTTATCAATTAATTCTTTTACGGCTCTAATTCAAACACCTATTGGCTATATGGCAAAAAATGAGTATGCTTGGAATTTTGCGAAGAGATTAATCTATGAGGCCGTAGAGGTTGCAGAAGCTGATGGAACTTACTTTGATAGAAGAGAGGTTTTGGAGTATGTTCATAAGGTGATTGTAGAACAGGGCAATGGCTATAGTTCCATGTATCAGGACCGACAAAGAAAAAATAAGATGGAAATTGACTCTATTAATGGTATGATTGTGGAACAGGCAAAGAAGTATGGTGTTCCAACACCATACAATGCATTAATTGTGGATTTGATTCATGCAGTAGAAGGCGCTTATGAATTTTATAAGTAATTTTTAATTTTTTGTGCTATAATAGAAAGGAAAGGGTTTATGAAAAAAAGATATATGAAAATTATATTTATTTGCTTAACCCTTTTATGGATGGCAGTCATTTTTTATTTTTCTCATCAGACAGGAGCCCAGTCTTCTAATGTCAGTGGTAAAATAACCGAAACTATTGTCAATTGGTTTGTCGTTGATTTTGATAACCTGCCCTTAAATGAAAAGGATGCTCTTTTAGAGACCTATGGATATATAATCCGTAAAATGGGACATTTTACAGAGTTTGCTGTTTTGAGTCTATGTCTATTTTTAGCTTTTAAGACTTTTACAGATCGAGAATATGTCATATATCCATCGGTTTTGGGACTATCTATCTTATATGCAATTAGCGATGAATTTCATCAGTCCTTTATCAGTGCTAGAGTTCCAGCATTAAAGGATGTAGTCATTGATTCTTTTGGAGCTCTGACTATGCTTTTGGGGATTGCCATTTTTCTAAATTTATTAAAACTAAGACGTACAGGTACAGAATATGATTGATACACATTCTCATTTATTTGATGAGGCTTTCCATTCTGATTTAGAGGGCTGTATTCAAAGATGTAAACTTAATCATGTAAATAAGGTTATATTGGTTGGCTTTTCTAGGTCAACAAATGGACAAGCCTTTGAGCTATCACAAAAATTTCCGATGTTTTATCCAACCGCTGGACTTCATCCAAGTGAAGCAGGACAAGATTTTCTTAATGATTTAGAGGAGCTTGAGGCTTTTATAACTACCCATAAGGTATATGCAATAGGAGAATGTGGGTTGGACTACCATTATGGAAAGGATAATCTCTTGGAACAAAAAGAACTATTTAAAGGTCAAATTTTATTGTCTATAAAATATGATTTACCGTTGATTATCCATATGAGAGATGCTACACAGGACTGTTATGAAATGCTAGCTCCTTATAAAGGAAAAATAAAAGGGGTTATGCATTGCTATAGCGGGTCTTTAGAAATGGCATATCGATTTATAGATTTAGGTCTATTAATATCCATAGGAGGGCCAGTGACCTTTAAGAATGCAAAGGAAAGTAAGAGGATTGCTGCTGAGTTAGATTTAAAATATCTTCTTGTTGAGACAGATTGTCCCTATCTAGCACCAGTCCCTTATCGAGGAAGTAGAAATGAGTCTAGTTATGTGCATCTAGTAGTAGAAGAAATTGCGCATTTAAAAAATATCCCTTCCAAAGAAGTGGAAAATAGAACAGAACAAAATGCAGTTGAATTATTTGGCTTGGAGGAAATACAGGTATGAAAAAGAAAGTATTTATAATGTTTGGCTTAGCGTTAGTATGCTTAAGCCTATTTGTCTCTTGTAACTTTGGAGATTCAAAAAAGGAACCTACTGAGATTCAAAAGGAAGTAAATATTATTGAAATTCAAAATAATATTACTGAAACCTATAAAAGAATTTCTCAAGGGTGTGTAGGAATTTATGCCAGTGATTCACTTGGAACCTCTTCAGGATCAGGAGTGGTCTATAAAGAAGATAATGGGAAATACTATGTTGTAACCAACTGCCATGTGGTGGAAGGAAAGAGCACTGTAAGAGTTTATAGAGGTGGTTCAAAGTATTACCGAGCAACTGTCGTTGGCAAGGATGCGAAAAATGATATTGCTGTTTTAACATTTTCTCTTGATCTATTAGGTGGAGACCCTGTTTTTGTGAATGATATTTTTAGCTATGATGAGGAAATTGTTTCTGTTGGACAGACTGTTTTGGCTATTGGATGTCCTTTAGGATTAGAAAATTTTAATACTTTAACCACGGGAGTCGTTTCTAGAATAGAAAAGAAATGGGTACAAACCAATGCGGAAATCAATCCTGGCAACTCCGGCGGAGGCTTATTTAATGCTGCAGGACGCCTTATTGGCATCAATACTCAAAAGGAAACCTATACGACAACTCAGGATGAGGATGGTACAGTTATCAACATTCCAGTTGAGGGACTTGGATATGCAATTTCGTTAGATGTAGTGAAAAAATGTATATTAGATATTGAATCTAAAAAAGGGGATATTGAGCGTCCGTTGTTGGGTATTGTAGTCGTAGCTGTTAACCGTTATATTTCTAATAAAGAAACTGTAGGATATATCCAATATCTTCCAAATACCTCTGATCAGGGTATTGTGATATCTAAGGTAGAAAAAGGAGTGGCGCAGGATAGTGGAGTACTTGTCAATGATGTTATTTTAAGCATCAATAATGAACCAGCTACGGATTTATCTGATTTAGAATATATTTTGCATACCTCTTTAGCTGGAGAAACCTTAGAGGTGACAGTTTATCGACCTTCGACTGAGAAGGAATTGACCATTAAAATTGTCTTAAAATAATTTAAAAAAGTAGCAGAAAAAATAAATTCTGCTATTTTTTATTTATTGTCTAAGAAACATTATAGATTTTTTCATATATTATATTAGGGGTGATATCATGGCAAACAATTGTTGTAATAATACCAATACAACCACAACAAATAACTGTAATGCACCTTGTGGTGGCGGATTTGCGTTCATTTTAGTATTATTTATTTTGGTTATACTTGTTGGTGCTGCATGGGCATATTAATTTATAAATAATGAATATGTAAGCCTGAAGAACTGTTCTTTGGGTTTTTTTATTTTTGGTATAAATTAAGAATTTTTTCTAAATAAAAAACAATATTTTATCCATTAGAAAATTCTAGGTATGAGCTCTGTGTTATGATATGATAAGAATGCCACGAGAGTGGATCATTTGAAAGGAGTAATGAACAATGAACATGGGGCGTTCAGAGGGAACGATGAACGTGTAAGGAGGTAGCAAGGTATGGAATACCTAGTCATTCTTGTAGTGATAATTATTTTAATTATTATTATCAAGGATGGAGGCTCTTCTAACAAGAAGTAGACAAACCCTCTGCATGTTCATTATTCCCTGAAAATGAGGAAAAGGACTAGTTAGTAGCTAGTCCTTTTCTGTTTCTCTGCATGTTCATTACACTCTTATTATATACAAATTTATCTAGAATGTAAATAAAATTTTTTATTTTTTTGATTGATTAAATTAATAAAACAAGTATTTGTGATTTTAGAAAGCTTTTTTGATAATAAATATAGTTAACTCACAATTTTATTTAACTCTTTATAAGTATATGCCAAATATCATTGCCTATAAAACCACATTTTCTATATAGCTTTTCAGGATTTGTTGCATTATTGACTTTACCCGATACGGTAGCAAATTTGGCTTTGCCCTGGATGTGGGTAAGTAAGAAATCTACAATATATTTTCCGTAACCTCGACCGCGATAAGACGGAAGAACCTGTATCCATTCTAAAATCATTTCTCCAACTTTTTTGTCGTAATCTGCTATGCCACAGCCAATATATGCTCCTGACTTATCTTTGAGTAACACCCACAATTCAGCACAATATACTGACGTTTTCTGATAACTTTTTATTTGCTCTTTTGTTACCATTAAATCGGTATAACTTTCATTGATGATGTTAACAAATATATCTAGCATATCCGTGGCACCGACGACAACTTCTATATCAGCTCTATGTGTTTGCTGTACTTCTTGTAAATCGTGATATAACCTAAAATATGGTTCATCCAAATACCCGACAAAATCAGTTGAATTAAATTCATTGTCATGAACAATTTTCATATTGCTTGGGATTTTAATCCTATTTTGTTTCCAATAAGGAATACTCAACGAACGGCATGGATTATTTAAATAGTCTTTTAATTGTATCATTGTTTCACCATTGTCTTTTTTTTCGCCATATATTATAGCATGAAAAAAGGGTTTCATCAATTTCTACAGCATTTGTTTGAGATATACAATATTTAGCGTTTATTTTAGTTATACTAATTGGTGCTGCTTGGACGTATGAAATTACAAATATATTAAAAGATAGTAAGCCTAAAGTTTTCCCTTAGTTTTTATAAAGAATTCATATTCTTAGGAAAAAAACAATATTTTATCCATTAGAAAATTTTAGGTATAGAATCCGAATTATGGTATGATAAGAATGCAACGAAAGTGGCTCATTTGGAAGGAGTAATGAGCAATGAACATGAGACGTTTAGAGGGAACGATGAACGTGTAAGGAGGGTATTAGGTGAAATACCTAGTCATTCTTGTAGTAATAATTATTTTAATTATTATCATCAAGGATAGAGGCTCTTCTAACAAGAAGTAGTCAAACCTCACTACAAGTTCATTATTCCCTAAAATGAGGAAAAGGACTAGTTCACAGCTAGTCCTTTTCTGTTTTCCTATAAGTTCATTACATTATTATTTTATACTATTGCAGGAAAATGGTTGATTATCTCAAAAAAGCCTTGATTTACGGGCATACAAGCAGGATTTCAAGCTGAATTTACTACCAATTTACTACTTTTGAGGGAAAGAGCCTTGATATGCCGCCCGGAACCCTGCAAGCCCAAACACCAGCACACAGCATTGAGAAAGAATAAATGAAAACTGAATACGACGCAAACGCGGCGTTTCTCTATCCCAACACGGGAGAACAGGAACGCCGCTTTTTTTATGCCCTCATGTTACGCAGTAGGGGCGAAAAAAGCCTTGCTATATGCGGCTTTGCGGGCGCACTTCTGCCGGGGACAGGGATTTATACCTAAACCCGGCAAAACGGCGTTCTATCGCGTAACAAATCCACAACCAAAGGAGTGATGAAGCTATGGCAGTTTTCCGAGTGGAGCGCAACAAGGGCTATACCGTTATGAGCAACCACCATTTACGCAACAAGGAGCTGACCTTAAAGGCAAAGGGGCTTTTATCGCAAATGCTGTCACTTCCCGAAGATTGGGACTACACCCTTGCGGGGCTGTCACAGATCAACCGGGAAAAGATAGACGCTATCCGGGAAGCCATAAAGGAGCTGGAACGCGCCGGGTATATCGTCCGTTCACGGGAACGCGACGAAAAGGGACGCTTGCGCGGAGCCGATTATGTGATCTATGAGCAGCCGCATACAGAACCTACGCCGGATTTACCTACATTGGAAAATCCAACATTGGATAATCCAACGCAGGAAAAACCAATGTTGGAAAAACCTACGTTGGAAAATCCAATGCAATTAAATAAAGATATACAAAAAACTGATTTACCAACAAAAGAAAAAATAAATACAGATTTACAAAGTACCCATTCCATTCCTATCCTTTCCCCTAACCCCTCTCCTTACGCCGGGGAAGCGGCTACGCCGCCGGAACGGAAGCGAAAGGAAACGGCA
>UQGR01000053.1 GCA_900540705.1 uncultured Mollicutes bacterium | reverse complement strand
AATTAATTAAGTAGTTGATAAAATTAATTAAAATATTAAAAAAATTAATAAATTATGTTGACAAAATTAATTTTAGAATTATAATTAAGGTAATCATAATGATTATTTTAAATCTAATGATATAAATGCTTTATGTTCAGGAGGCAAATATTTATGAAAAAAGCGAAGGGAAAAGAACTGAAAAAACAATTATTTGATCCAGAGTATATTCAAAATGTTTTAGACGAAAAAAATATAGCTGGTTCTATAGAAGCAGAAGAATTTCATTGGAAAAGAAAGCTGAAAGAAAGGTAGGAAAAGAAATGAAGAAAAAGTTATTAGGAGTATGTCCGGTATGTGGAGAACATCTTGCGGTCACAGAGCTTTCCTGTAAGGATTGTGGTACAACATTAAAGGGAGAGTTTAGATTATCTAAATTTGATTATTTACCGAATGAGTTACAGGAATTTGCGTTAGTCTTTATTAAGAATGCAGGAAATATTAAGGGAGTAGAGCGAGATTTAAATGTCTCTTACCCTACTGTAAAAAAGAATCTTGATGAGCTGATTCGTAGACTAGGCTTTTCTACGGTCCTTACTACAGAAAACATTGTAGAAAATGAAAAAATGACAAAGGAAGAAATTTTACAGGCTCTTAAAAATAAAGAGATTACATTTGAAATTGCAGAAAAGATGTTAAAGGAGATTAAATAATGAAAGAGAGTTTTTTAAAGGAATTAAGAGAGGCTTTAGAAGCCAAGGGAGTACAAAATATTGAAGATATTTTAGATACCTATTCATCTAGATTTGATTTAGGATATGAGGCTGGAATGACGGATGAAGAGATTTTGGATATGTTAGGTTCAATAGAGGATATTGTTTCTAGTTATACAGAAAAAGAAATCTCAAAGAACAAATATAATATCACTTTGGAGCTAGTTCATTTTTCCGATTTTGAAATTGTGAAATCTAAAAATCCAGGAGTTGAATTTGAAATGGATAGACGGGCATTAGAGTATGTAAAAATCATTCGTGAAAAAAATTCAGTTTCATTAAAGTCTAAAAAATCCAGAAATGGTAGATTTGAAGGTCGAATGTATGTGGGAGAAGATGTAGAAATTGACAATTTAGTCATTAATGCTTGTTCTGTGGATTTGAAGGTTGATTCACTATCTGGAAAATCCTTTGTTATCTCAAATAAGAGCGGAGATGCTTGCTTCAATAATATTGATGCTGAAGATAAGGTTATTATCAGTAACGTATCCGGGGATATGAAATTTAATGGACTGACTTCTCAAAATCTCATCGTCAGCACTGTAAGTGGGGACATAGGTATTAGAGAATTAGTTTGTGATCGGGTTCAGATGTCTATGGTATCTGGAGATATTGCCATTCATCGTAGTAATGACGCTGCTTATACAATAAATAGTGTGAGTGGTGACTTTAGAATTGATAATGAAATTGATGAGGATAAAATAAAGGTTACTTCTTTGTCTGGGGATTGTTATGTCAATGGAAAACCACTTAGAAAAAATTTATCTGCACGTATACAGGATGCATTTAAGAATATGAAGTTTTAATTTTAGGAGGGGATTGATTTGAAAAAGTCGGGATTTTTTAAGACTTTGTCTCAACAATTCAAGCTGATACGTGAGGGGCATCAATCTTATATTTACTTTTTGTGGATGATCCAAGCTCTGTTTGGCGGTATTCTTCCTGTAGTTGGAGTTTTCTTTACTAAGCTCATCATTGATGTCATACTAGAAGGAAAGCCTGAACAAGAGCTGATTATTACGGTTAGTGTGCTATCTGGAATCTGTATTGTTGCATATGTTGTTCATAAATTGATTGAGTCTTATTTATCTGCAAATTATCTAAAGTTGAGGAATCAGGAATTTTTTAAACAGATTGATTTATATAATCGTGTCGATTATGAAAAGATTGAGAATGCTTCATTTCAAGAAGAAATGGAGGCGGGGTTTGAAGCCTTAGATAGTGATGGCAGAGGCTTTCAAGCTGTATATAAGGATTTAGAGAATTTATTTGTGGGGATTGTAAGCTCCATTCTCTTTTGCATCATTCTGTGTTTCTTTAGCTATTGGTTAGCTATTGTCTGTCTACTGAGCACTCTGGTTACGGCACTTGCCAACCAGGGAGTTGCTAGATATATGGAGAAAAGAAAAAAGGATAGGGCACACACCTCTAGGCAGACTAGGTATTACAATAATACCTGTTGTGATTTTTCCTATGGTAAGGATACTAGAATTTTTAATTTAAAGGATTTTTTGATTGAAAAGTATCGCCAAAAATCAAAGTCCTATGTGGAAGTGATTAAAGATATTAGAAATAAGGAGTTCTTATATGCTTTATTAGGGCTTCTTACCTTGCTAATTCAAGATGGATTGGCTTACTTCCTTGTGATACAGGCCTATTTTGATAAGAGGATTACCTTGAGTGATGTGTCCTTATATGTTTCAACGATTGTCGCCTTTACAACGGTATTAAGAAGCTTTACTCAAAACTTTTCCTTGTTAGTTAGCAATGTGAAAATGTCTCAGTTTTATTTTGATACCTGCTATAATCAGGATTCCTTTATTAGTACAGGGACCTATACAGACATTCATTTGTCAGAAGCTCCTGAAATAGAATTTAAAAATGTTTGGTTTAAATATCCTGGAACTGATAAATGGATTTTAAAGGATTTTAATTTCAAAATTCAAGCAGGAGAAAAGTTGGCTATTGTAGGTACAAATGGGGCAGGAAAATCTACGATTGTAAAACTGATTTGTGGTTTATTTAAACCTACAGAGGGTGAGATTTTTGTGAATGGGCGAAATGCATTAGAGTATGATAAAAACGCCTATTATAAGATGTTCAGTACAGTATTTCAGGATTATGAGATATACGCTTGCTCCGTATTGGAAAATGTGATTGGACCAGATACTCAGGAGGAATCCATCCGCTTTGGAAAGGAATGCTTAAAGCGAGTGGGATTAGAGGAAAAAATAGAAGAGCTTCCTAAGAAATATGATACTCAGCTACTTAAAATAATAGATGGAGAAGGGGTGGATTTATCTGGAGGCCAAAAACAAAAGATTGCGATTGCAAGGGCGTTATTTAAAAATGGAAATGTAGTTATATTAGATGAACCTACCAGTGCTTTAGATGCCCTAGCAGAGGCTGAAATCTACCAGTCCTTCAACGACCTAGTTGAGGATAAGACAGCTATTTATATTTCTCATCGGCTAAGCTCTACAAAATTTTGTGATAAAATTGCATTCTTTGATGAAACGGGCTTAAAGGAATATGGAACTCATGAGGAACTAATGAAGCAGCATAAGGGATATTATGATATGTTTGTGACCCAAGGAAAATATTATCAGGAGGAGGCTATGAGTCATGCCTAAGCAAAAGCATATTCTTTCTAAATTTACTAAAATAGCCTTCAAGGCCTATAAACCATATTTCTTTGTTCTCTTCTTTAACACACTTGTCACTTCAGCAACTACCATATTCTCAGCCTATACACTATCCTTATTAATTCAAATTTTAGAACAAGATGATTTTCAAAAGGCTGTTTGGATGGGAGCTATCTTGGTGGGGATAGAGGTTGTTTTAGCGTTTTTTGGTCATTACAGCCGAAAGCTATTGGCCGTTCATCAGGTGAAAATGACAGAAGCCATTGATCGAACCATTTCTGCAAAAATACTTTCTTTGCCATTTCAATACTTAGAGGATCCATACTATATGGAATTAAAAAAGAATGCTCAAATGGGAGTGAATAATATGGGTGCAATCTATTCTTTGATGTGGTCGATTACCCGTATTTTATCAAGCATGATTTCTATCTTTGGTCTTGCAGCTGTGATTGTAAGCTTTGACCCAATTTTGATTATTATTTTAGTAGTAGGAATTCTCTTAAATATTTTAGTAATGTTCTGTTCTATGCGGTTTCAGGTCAAGCTTTATAAGGATTTATTACCCATCAATTATAAATATGGGTATTACCTAAATACATTGATGGCTTCAAAAAATTGTAAAGACTTTCGATTATATTCCATTCAACAGCATTTATCTAATAATCTAAAGAAATTCTCTATTTTGACTTATAAAAATTTTGTGAAGGCTTGGCGTAAGCTTGGCATATTTGAGTGCTTTATTTCCACGATTCGCTATGTACAGATGGCAATTGTATATATTCTTGTGGGTTTGAAAACTTTGGCAGAGCATACTCCAATTTCGGCTTTTTCGCTTACCATAACTTCAGCTATTAGCTTTTCTGATTGTGTTTCACAGATTATTGCGTCAGGTAGTGATTATATACGAGCAATCCAGTACATTACCCCAATGATTGAAATTATGGCTGTGAAGGAAATAGAAGACGAAGGCAACGAACAGCTTGAAGAAATAGAGAGTATCACATTCTCTCATGTGTTTTTCAAATATCCAAAAACGGAGAATTATATTTTAGAGGATATCAGCTTTACGATTCATAAAGGTGAAAAAATTTCTGTAGTTGGATTGAATGGCGCTGGAAAGACAACCATCGTCAAGCTGCTTTGCAGACTTTATCATGTCTCATCTGGGGAAATACGAATCAACGATATACCGATTGAAAACTATGAATCAAAGCACTATTTAGAAAAAATAAGTGCTGTATTTCAGGATTATAAGCTATTCTTATATTCTATTCGAGAAAACATTTTACCAAAGGGAGAAACTTCTGAGGTTAAAAAAATTTGTGAGGATGTAGGGATTAGTGAAAAGATAGAAGAACTACCGAAGCAATATGAGTCTGCTTTATCTAAATCCTATGAGGATGATGGTGTAGAGCTTTCTGGTGGGCAGCAGCAGAAGATTGCAATCGCAAGAGCCTTAGCAAAGAATTCAGATTTATTGATTTTAGATGAACCTACCAGTGCTTTAGATCCTTTAGCAGAGGCAGAAATATATGAAAATTTTAATTCGTTAGCTAAGGATAAAACCGCTATTTATATATCTCATCGTCTCTCTTCTTCTGTATTTTGTGATAAAATACTAGTATTAGATGGTGGTAAAGTGAAGAACTTTGATTCTCATGAGAATCTTATGAAGGATACAGAAAGCTTGTATTATAAGCTTTTTACAACTCAGGCAAAGAATTATCATTTGGAAAAGAGTGTTTAATTTTCGAATATCTTCTGTTGACTTTCCTGTAATATAATGTAAAATTATAGATAAAGGTAGGTAGACAAAAATGGAAGAAACAAAAAGAGAAAAATTTACACGATTAGCAGAAAGTAGAATGAATAATGCCTTAAAACAAATTTCTTTAATTGGTAATCTGGCAAATACTAGTGCGTATGAATATGATACTCAAGATGTGGATAAAATTCTTAAAACATTGAGAAGTGCAGTAAATGAATTAGAGGTTACCTTTAAAGGCGACAGCAAGGCTAAAAAGTTCAGTTTATAAAATTGTAGTTGGCTCATTGATTAAATGATCAATGGGCTTTTTTTCTAATACTATAATTTCTTTGTATTTTTTTAGAATATAGATAAAATGAATATAAGAAATATATTAGAAAGCTTGAAATTACTTATATAGAATTGAGTTTAATGCCATTTTATGCAAGTTCTTAATTATTATGAATTAGAGGTAAAAAATGAAAAAGAAAAAATTTTTAACAGTATATATTATATTTGATGAACAAACAGAAATATCTTTACAACACATACAGAATGAAATTCTTAACAGGTATCCTTATGGAACCCAGACTATGGGGATTCCCTTTCATATTTCTTTAGGAAGCTTTCCTTTAGAGGCTAAAGAAGAACTTGAGAAGAGGATTAAAGAAATCTCCTTAAGCCAGTCTTGTTTTGATATGGAGCTAGTAGGATTAGGAAATTTTAATCAGCAGGTGCTATTTATTGAACCTGAGGTTAATGAGGAGATTGTTCGGCTTCACTCTTTATTTGAAGGAAATTATTCGGATGGGTATCCGTGGCATCCCCATGTCACACTCTACTGTGGTACAACAGAAGAAGTTGGAGCTATTCAAAAGGAGCTCCAACCAAAGATAAAAAGAATGTCAGTAAGGGTTACAGGGATACAGATGGGTGAATTTTTTCCAACTAAATTGCTAGTAACAGAAAATTTCAGATAAGAAAAAAGGTCTCCTTTGATACTGTTCGTTTAGTTAAACAGTATCTTGTAGACCTTTCTTTTTTTTATTTTTCAATTCCACCTACGGTTGGACCATAGGTTGCTTGATTTTTTTCTTCCTCTAATTCATTAGTTGGCTTCAAATTAATCCATTCGGTTTTATCAATAAACTTCCATTGTAGGTATCCATCGTTGATTCTAACCTCAGCGCCTTTTAACTCTGCAAGAGTTGCTAGGTCCTCATAGCTACCAGATGAAAATCTATATTGCACCTTATCATTGCTGATTCTAACCTCAGGTGTTGCTCCATCTGTTGCACCCTTTAGCTCAGATACTTTTTTTAAGTTTTTCCATTCTTGGTCTGTTACACGTTTCCATTGTACATAGCCATTTTCAACTCTAGTTTCAGCATCAAGAGAGATAACGCTTTGCAGGGTTCTCCAGCTAGAATCCTCTGGATATTTCCACTGAGCATCCTTACCAGATACTCTAACCTCAGGTGTTTTTCCTTCCCCAGCGCCTGCTAAAGAAGAAATATCACGTAGATTTACCCAATCGGAGGTAAGGGAATTCTTCCATTGAATCATTGTGTCATTGACTCTAACCTGTGTATTATCTAGTGTATAAGTCTTTTGAAGAGAAGTCCAGCTTGTATCATTTTTAAATTGCCATTGTACTTCATCATTGTATACTCTTGCGTTAACATCTCTAGTATCCTTAATTACAACCTTGCCAATTACATAGTCGCTATATTCATATTTTAAAATATATCGTTTTGTGGTTTCAGTACCATTGATTGTTGTTGTATAAGTGACATAGGCATATACTGGGATAGTTTCAATATTGACAAATAAGAGATTTCCCTTCTGTGGTAAATTTGGCACACCAGAAATGGAATACTCCGCGTAATATCTAGAAGAGCCTGTTGCGGTTTTAGGGCCTGGAGCTACATATCTACTTCTTGCAGAAGAGCTGATTTCTGTTTTAATCCAATCACTGCACATCTGTAGCTTTACAGAAATTTGGTTAGACATATTCATAACCTTTCTTGTATTCTCATTTTCATAAGCGAAGGTTCTGAAGGTTACAGCACCACTATTATCATCATATTTTGTACAGTATAAAACAAAATTGAAATCTTCAATGGTATTTTTGTCTCCATAAATAATAGAGGAAGCATCTAAATCCTTAATATCATTTGCAAAAGGAGTAACCTTTTTGGCGTTATATTCATTTACATAAAGTACTGGAATTGCAATGATGAAGAACAGTACCACTGGAATTGCTACTAATAAAATATATGTTAGCAGGCTTCGTTTTGGAAGTCTTAGCTTCTT
>UQGR01000052.1 GCA_900540705.1 uncultured Mollicutes bacterium | reverse complement strand
ATGAGCTCCAGTTGTCACAACACCAACTTTGACAAAATAAGTTTTTCCATTTTCACATGTGAAATATACAGAAAAAAAGCAATACTATATTTTGATATAGTAAAGCCTTTACTCTTTCCTTTTATACTTTCTCAAGTTCTTTATTAATCTTAGTTTCAATTAAATTTGTCAGATTCAATAGAACATCATTAGCTTCCTCTAATAGGCTTAAATATTCCTCTACAAAAGGAAAATCTAAAATTCTTTCATAGATTTGATCATACTCAGACTTATATACCTCATATTGTCTTGTTTGGTGAAACTCCTTCGCATTCACCATTTTCTTTTGAGCTTCCTTTAAGCTATGAACCAAATCCTTAAGCTGTGGATTGGAATCTAAAATTTTTTCTAAGTGCTTTATCCTTTGAATCAATGGAGTATCTGCCAAATGAGCCTTTATTTCATTCACAGAGTTCACCTATCATAAACCAGGTTTTGGCTTCTATCACTTTCACCTTTACTATTTTCCCTATCAAAGATATATCATCAGATTTAAAATGAGTTAGCTTTAAATGAGGAGTATATCCACACATCATACCATCTCCATTTTTAGAAGGTCCATCTACCAATACCTCAACAATTTGATTTAAAAACCTTTGATGTCCAGCTAAATATCCTGCATTGATTAATACATTTAACCGATTCAAACGAGTATGCTTCTCCTCATCCGTTATACAATCTAACATAGAAGCTGCCGGAGTCCCTTCTCTTTTTGAATAAATAAAGGTAAATGCTCCCTCAAATTTCGCAGTTTCTACAAGCTTTAGGGTATTTAAAAATTGCTCTTCAGTTTCATTTGGAAAACCTACAATAATGTCTGTAGTTAAGGCAATATCTGGAACTAGCTCCTTTAAGCGTGTAACCTTCTGCATATAATCCTCATAGGTATATTTCCGGTTCATCTTTTTTAAAATAGCGTTGTCTCCTGATTGAACGGGTAAATGAAGATGTGGCATTACACTTTTACAATCATGCATTGCTTGCATCGTCTTTTCATCTAAATCCCTAGGATGAGAGGTCGTATAACGAATTCTTTCTATCCCTGTCTTATCTAAATCATAAAGTAAATCTCCAAAGGTGTACTCTGGATTGATATCCTTTCCATAGGCGTTGACATTCTGTCCTAACAAAGTTATCTCTTTATATCCTAACCTTACTAGTTCTTCTACCTCCTTAAGAATATCCTCCTTAGCTCGGCTTCTTTCTCTTCCTCTGGTATAAGGGACAATACAATATGTACAGAATTCATCACAGCCATACATAATATTGACCCATGCCTTATGGTGAGATTCTCTAATTTTAGGAGCATCCTCCAAAATATCTCCCTCACTAGAAATCACCTCAACCACCTTGGCCTTCGTCATATAGGCTTCAAAAAGAAGCTTTGGCAAATGACCCTTGTTGTGGGTTCCTATCACCAAATCGATAAAATCATAGGATTCTAAGATTTTGTTTGTTGCATTTTCTTCCTGAGGCATACAGCCAGCTATCCCTACAATCATATCTGGATTTTCTCGTTTTCTGCCTTTTAACTGTCCTAAGACACCCCATATTCTTTGTTCAGCATTTTCTCTGATAGCACATGTATTTAATATAACTAAATCGGAATTCATAGGGTCCATCGATTTTGTATAGCCAATCTCTTCTAGGATTCCTGCCATAACCTCACTATCTGCCTCATTTCCCTGACAGCCATAAGTGAAAATATAGTACGTCTTATCCTTCCCTAAATTCTTATATTTTTCCTCCAAAGCATAACGAATGGTTGGTACATTTTTATTTTTACGCATCCTAGCATCCTTCAAGGATGGCATAGCTAATTTGATATTTTTCAAGTTTCATCACCTAAAGCGTATTATATACTAAAACCTACATTATTTCAAATTAAAGATGGTGAAACCCAAAAATTAAGTGTTGCAATTCAAAGGGAGTGGCATTATAATAAAAATAAGTACTTGAGGAAGTCCCTTTTATAGCGAATGATGGATAGTGTAAGCATCATAATACTTCTTATGAGGAAATGGTCTAAAATTGAATTTAAGCGTTAATGTTTTCACATTAGAATTAAGGTGGCACCGCGCAATACTTTTGCGTCCTTATGAACGATACTCATAAAGGATGCTTTTTTATTTTTTTAGGAGGAAGAACTATGAAAAGAATGCTAAGTGGCATTAAGCCAACTGGACAACTGACCTTGGGAAATTATATCGGAGCAATAAAGCAATTTATCACCTATCAGGATGAGTATGAAATGCTTGTCTTCATTGCTGATTTACATGCTTTAACCTTACCCATTGATCCTAAGGAGCTTAGAAAAAACACAAGGGATTTGATTTCTGTATATTTAGCCTGTGGTCTAGACCCTGAAAAGGTGATTCTATTTAAGCAAAGTGATGTGCATGAGCATGCAGAACTAGGCTATATTATGGCTTGTAACTCCTATATGGGAGAACTCTCTCGAATGACCCAATATAAGGATAAAACCTCTAAAATTTCAAACAATGAAGCTATTCCTTCTGGCATTTTTCTATATCCTACCCTAATGGCGGCGGACATTTTGTTATACGATGCTGACTATATTCCTGTCGGTATAGACCAAAAACAGCATGTCGAATTAACCCGGGATCTTGCAATCCGGTTTAACAACAGATATTCTGAAACCTTTGTTGTGCCAGAACCTGTCACTCCGAAAACAGGAGAAAAAATCAACTCTCTATCCAGCCCAGATAAAAAAATGTCTAAATCCGAATCCGAAAAAGGAACCATTTATTTACTGGAGGATTTAAACATTACTAGAAAAAAAATCATGTCTGCAGTAACCGACTGTGATAACACTATCCAATATGACAAAGAAAACAAGCCTGGTATTTCAAACCTATTGACAATCCTTTCTTCTCTAACAGGAAAAAGTATAGCTAGTTTAGTTTCAGAATACCAAGGTGTTGGGTACGGAACCTTTAAAAAGGCCGTAGCAGATACTGTGTGCAATGAGCTTGCAGAACTCCAGCAAAAGGTGAAAGAAATTCAAGAAAGTAATATCATTGATACTATTCTAGAAGAGGGGGCTAAAAAAGCATCCTATCTAGCAAGAAAAAAGCTTTCCAAGGTATATAGAAAAGTAGGTCTAAATTAGACCTACCTTTTTTCTTTAATATACAGCTTTTCTCCATATTCATCCTTCCCATTTTCAACAAACCCATTGGAAAGCCAAAATAGAAATTTCTTTAGAACTATTGAATTCATAGAATCTAGCTCCTGCTGATTTTGTAGCTTCTAGGAGCTGATGGCATACACGGCCAAGACCTTACATGAATTCTTTAGCAATCTTGCTGACAACAGCCATATCGCAAAGTCCATTAAATTTCGTTTTGAAATGCTTCATAACATTAGGAATTTTTTTATCCTCTAGCTTTTCTATTTCCTCTCTAATTTCATTTTCGGATAACATTTTAGGTAAAAATCTGCTTAGCACCTGCTTCTGGGCTTCAATCTCTTGAACCTTCTCAGGACGATTTGCTTTTTCATAACCATTTTGTTCCTCTTCTAATTCCTTCATTGTTTTAGATATAATTCTCAGACAATCTCCATCCTCTAAGGAGTTTGCTCCTAGTCCTTTTTCAATACTTGCTAGTTTAAATTTCCCATATACAACAGATAAGATAGCTCTTGCCTGCTTGTCATGATCCTTTAAGGCTTGAATGCTAGCCTTAGATATCTCTTCAAATAACATATACTTTCCTTCCTTCCTTTTTATTCATATTCTTTTGGTCCTGTATAAGGATCAAACTCTCCTGCAAATAGAATTTCTTCTATAATTTTGGCACAATCCATTACACAGCCACGACAGCTTCTTAAGCGGTCCGTAATTCCATCTGTTCCTCGTAGTACCTTGCAGATTGAAGATGTATTCATTTCCTCAAAGCGGTCAATCATAGAATGTCCAATCGCAAATGTATCTAATTTTGAGGCAGGCTTTTCCATATCTCCATCACTATTCTTTAGCCCTGCCGCCAAAACCATTGCACAAACTGATCCACAGGTTCTATATTCCTTAGATATCCCTAATCCAAAGCCTTCGGAAACCCGAAAGGCTGTTTTTTCATCAATTCCTAGTAGATCTGCATAGGTACAAATGACTGCCTGACAGCAATTGTATCCATTCTTATGACGCTTTGCCGCTTCTAATACTCTTGACTCCATTAGAATTTCCCTCTTTTCTCTTTATTATTATATCATAAAAAATATTTTTTTTAAATTTAGGGTAAATTAACTCTTTATTATCTTGACTTTATAGTTTTTTAAACTATAAATCCTCTGCATATTTGCAGAAAGGATATTTTTAAACATGAAAATAATAAAGAAAATAGAATACTTATTCATAAGAAGTCGGGAGCAAATTCTTTTGTCGATTGATTTCCTTCTAACCATCTTAGATTTTATTGCAACAATCATTTCTTTACTAAATTAAAAAAAATAAGGGTTCATTTTTATGAACCCGAATTATTATATCGCTTTTACAATCAATTTAATTGCAGTTTTTTCTTCTCCTTCAATCAAGATATCTGAAAAAGCTGGAACAACAATCAAATCTTTCCCTGTTGGAGCAACATATCCTCTCGCAATCGCAACGGCTTTAATTGCCTGATTAATTGCACCTGCTCCAATTGCCTGCATTTGTACTAAGTTTTTAGACTTAAACGCATTTGCCAGTGCTCCTGCAACGCTACTAGGTTTAGACTTAGTAGATACTTTTAATATTTCCATAAATAATTACTCCTTTCTATCTAAGCATATGAAAACAGATAGAAAATAATAACTAAAATATGTAAGGGTTATTCCTGCGCAATCATTTTAAAATCTTCTATTTTATTGGTTGTTCCTAAATCTAAAATCACGCCATTTAGGATAAACTCTCGATCAGAGGAAACACTTAAAGGCTCATATACACCCGTTTTAAATCGCTCTATCACACTTGAGATATCATCACCTAACACAGAATGTCTAGGACCACACATTCCCATATCTGTGATATAGCAGGTGTTCTGATAAACCTCTGCATCATCCGTTTTTACATGGGTATGGCTACCTAAAACGGCATCCACTTTTCCACAAAATTCATAGAAGAAGGCTTTTTTTTCACTCGTGGCTTCCCCATGAAAATCTACGATGATTTTATCTGCTTCTATTTTTTCAAGAAGCTTATTCATTGTTTGAAAAGGGCAATCTAAAGGTGTATTCAAATATACTCTTCCTAATAAATTGACTAATGCAATAACCTCCTGATTATAGCGAATATACAAAACCTCTTTTCCATAGGCAGTATTTAGATTTGCTGGTCTAGCGATGGTTGCATCCATAATATATTCTTTAATTTCTGATTTGGAGAACGTGTGATTCCCCATAGAAATACCAGCAATTCCCAAAGCTTTTAGCTCCTTATAGTGCTTAAAGGATAAGCCTTTTCCCTTGGTAACATTTTCCGCATTGCATAAAACCATCTGAATTCTATTTTCTTTTTTTATAAAATCCAAATGCTCCTTTAATACCTCTATTGTCTTTTCTCCAACAATATCTCCTAAGTATAAAATTCTCACGTTTCATCCTCCCACAAAAAAGGGATGACCTACATCATCCCTAATCCTTGTTATTTTGCGACATCTACTGCACGAGTTTCTCGAATGACGGTAACCTTGATTGTTCCAGGATAAGAAAGCTTATTTTCAATTTCTTCCTTAATCTGTCTAGCAATAGATATTGTAGATAAATCATCTACCTCATCTGGATTGACGATAACTCTAACCTCTCTACCTGCTTGAATTGCAAAGGAGGAGGATACACCCTTAACTCCATTTGAAATTGCCTCAAGATTTTCTAGACGCTTAGCATAATTCTCTAAGGAATCACTTCTAGCTCCAGGTCTTGCAGAGGATAGCGCATCTGCAGCAGCAACTAAAACAGCAATGATGGTTTTTGGTGCTACATCCTCATGATGGGAAGCAATAGCATCAATAACCTCTTTTGGCTCATGATATTTTTTAGCAAGTTCAACTCCAATATCCACATGGGAGCCTTCTATCTCATGATCCACTGCCTTTCCTAAATCATGCAATAAGCCAGCACGACGAGCAATGACCTCGTTTTCACCAATCTCACTGGCTAGTTTTCCAGCAATCATAGCTGTTTCTAAGGAATGATTCAATACGTTTTGTCCATAGCTTGTACGGAAATTTAACCGACCAATTAAACGAACCAAATCTGGATGAATCTTACCAATACCAGCCTTAAAGACTGCTTCTTCACCCTTTTCCCGAATTGCCATTTCTACTTCGCCACGGCAACGCTCTACTACTTCCTCAATTCTAGCTGGATGAATACGACCATCACTAACTAAAATTTCTAAGGAACGCTTAGCGATTTCTCTTCTTACAGGATCAAAGCCTGATAATACGACTGCCTCTGGAGTATCATCAATAATTAAATCCACACCTGTCAAAGATTCTAGAGTACGAATATTTCGTCCCTCACGGCCAATAATACGACCCTTCATTTCCTCAACCGGCAAAGATACTGTGGAAACTGTATTTTCTCCTGCAGTTTCTCCAGCGTACTTTTGAATTGCCAAAGCTAGAATATTCTTAGCCTTGCTCTTCACTTCTAAACGAGCCTTCTCTTCTTCCTCTTTAATGTAGGTTGCAATCTCAGTGCTCATTTCATCCTGAACGCGAGTCATAATGATTGTTTTAGCCTCTTCTTTTGTAAGCCCAGCTATCTCAATTAACTTTTGTTCCTGTTGCTTCAAAATGGCTTCTACCTTATTATTTTGTTGTTCTAATTCAATTTTCTTTTCATCAATCTTAGTTTCTTTAGCATTTAACATTTCTTCTCGGCGATCTAAATTAATAGAACGGCGATCTAAAGTATCCTCCCGTTGGTTCAGCTTATTCTCAAGCTCAACAACCACACTTTTTCTTTCTTTAATGTCTCTATCTGCTTCATTTTTTAATTCTGCAATTTCTTGTTTCGCTTCATGAAGGGCTTCCTTCTTCTTTTTATTAGCCTCTTCCTCTGCCATTGCAATAATTTTTTCAGCATCTTCTTTTGTCTTCGTAAAGGTTTTTTCATGCATTTTCACTCTGACAAAATAGCCTACTGCAGCTCCAATGATTAATCCTAAGAACAAAACAATAAGAGAAATCCACCAAATCGAACTACTTATTTCTAATATAGTCGATAACATACTTTTCCCCCTTGTTAGTTTATAAAATTTCTTACGAAATTATATTTTTATTATACCCATTTTACGCTCTAGAGTCAATCAAAAATCCGTTTTAAATACGAATTGTGACAAATTAGGTATGAAAAAATAAAAAAAATATCATAATTAATAGTGAAATTAACTACATTATTTGGTATAATGGAAGAAATTATATGAGGTGATTTTTTTTATGAAAGAAAATAACAAAAAATATTCATATTTCGATCTGCATTGCGATACTCTT
>UQGR01000051.1 GCA_900540705.1 uncultured Mollicutes bacterium | reverse complement strand
GAGTATGTTATTGAAGCTCATTTTGAAATGACGGAGAAAGCAAATGAAACGGATAATCCAGGGAAATTCAAGGATATTATTATGAGGAGATTGAAAAGAGGCGCATGTTACAGTATGCCTTATTTTGGGTGTCGGGAATTTCCTGCAAATTTTGAGTTGTGTAATGAAGAGGAAATTCATACTGCATATGACGATGTAGAGGAAAAAGATTTTGGATTTATGCTATATGATATTGATTATTCGGATGAAGAGAATCTTAGCCCCATGTTTTTTAGAGCAATCATGAAACAGGGAGTAATAGATGTGCGAAACTGCGAGGTGGTTCGATGATACTGCAGGCATTGGTGAAATATTATGAAGATTTGGAAAGACAAGAAAAATTACCCAAACAGGGGTGGTGTCAGGCAAAAGTTTCTTATGGAATCAATTTGTCTACAGACGGGGATATAAAGAATATCTTATGGCTGAAGGAGGAGAGACAGGCAGGGAAGAAACAGATTTGGATTTCACAAACAATGAAAGTTCCGGCAATGCTCACGCGATCATCCGGAGTTGCGGCGAATTTTTTATGTGATAATTCGAAATATATGCTTGGAATTGATAAGAGTGGTACAGGAAAAAGAATTACAGAATGCTTTGAAGCGGCAAAGGAGAAGCATCTGAAGTTGTTGAAAAATACTTCCGGAGAAATGGCACAGGCTATATGTGCTTTTTTTTATAAATGGAATCCGGAAAAAGCAAAAGAACTCTTAAAGGAAGCCGGAGTTGCTGATGGAAGTCTGAAACTTACAATTCTCTGTGACACAGATGAGGTTCGTGTAAAGACTGCACAGATCATTCAGGCATACTTAAAAGAAGTTGGAATTGACAGTGAGGTTACATCCTTTGAACAGGCTCTCTGGAATACATACCAGACAGACCCGACTAAGTTCGATCTTAATATTTCTTATAACTCCGCATACGGTTATATTACCCGTATCTGGAACCAGTTAAACAGCACACGTTACGCAGAGCATAACATGGCAATGGTAAGAGATGACAAACTGGACAATCTCCTGATGACAGCGGCTGCTTCTCAGGATGATGCGGACATTGATGCTGCAAAGCAGTACATGGTTGAAGAAGCTTATCATTATGGTCTCTTCCATAAAGACAACTACTATATTACAAACAAGAATAAAATCATACAAAAATGTCCTTAAATTTGGACAAGCAGAATAGCGTTGTTGTCGGTTGTTTTTTATCTTTTATTATGCTATAATAAATCTTGCAAAAAATGAGGAGGATTATAGTATGGAAAAGAGACCTGAACAAGAAAGAATCCGTATAGAAAAATTAGCCTATTTAGAGGAAAAAGGCGTAAAACCCTTTGGTCAAAGATATGATAGAACGGCCAACTCTAAATCTATTATAGAAGATTATGACAAATATACAAAGGAAGACTTAGAACAACAGACCTTTACAGTAAAAATTGCTGGACGTATGATTGCTAAAAGACGTCAGGGCAAGATAGGGTTTATCAATATATTAGATAAATTTGGAACCATTCAATGCTATATCTCAAAGGAAATTCTAGGCGAGGATGTTTATGATATTTTCATTAAATCAGACATTGGAGATATCCTAGGAATTGAAGGAACTGTAATGCGTACCAATACTGGCCAGTTGACTGTAAAATGTACAGTATTTACTCATCTATCAAAAGCGATTCGTCCGTTACCTGAAAAATTCCATGGCTTACAGGATGTGGAAGAGGCTCGCCGTAGAAGATATGTAGATTTAATTGTAAATGATGATTCTAGAAGAGTTGCCTTTATGCGTCCAAAAATCATTCGTGCCATTCAGCATTTCTTTGATAATCAAGGCTTTGTAGAGGTAGAAACTCCTGTACTTCAGCCAATTCTAGGTGGAGCTGCTGCTCGTCCATTTACAACCCATCATAATGCGTTAGATATGCCATTTTATTTAAGAATTGCTACTGAGCTACCATTAAAGCGATTGATTGTTGGTGGCATGGAGGCTGTATATGAAATAGGACGTCTATTTAGAAATGAGGGAGTAGATTCTAGACATAATCCAGAATTTACTACAGTAGAGGCTTACCTAGCTTATTCCGATATGGAGGGTATGATGGAGCTTGCCGAAAACTTCTTTAAGCAGGTTTCTTTAGAGGTTTTAGGAACGACTGTTGTAGAATTCGACGGAAACACCTATGACTTATCTAAATTTGCAAGAATCCATATGGTGGATTTAATTAAGCAGGAATGTGGCGTAGACTTCTGGCAGCCTATGACCTTTGAACAGGCTAAGGATATCGCAAAGCAGCACAACATAGAGGTGCCTGCCCACTTTACTGGAGTTGGTCATATCATCAATGCCTTCTTTGAAAAATACGGAGAGGAAAAGCTCCAACAGCCTACAATTCTTTATGGACATCCTGTGGAAATTTCTCCACTTGCAAAGAAAAATGATAAAGACCCTAGATTTACTGACCGTTTTGAAATCTTTATGGGGGCTACAGAATATGGAAATGCCTTCAGTGAGCTAAACGATCCTCTAGACCAAATGGAAAGATTCCAAAAACAGCTTCAGGAAAGAAGCCTAGGAAATGATGAGGCCTGTGAGATTGATACAGACTTTGTAGAGGCTCTAGAATATGGAATGCCTCCTACTGGTGGTATTGGAATTGGCATCGACAGAACCGTCATGCTGCTGACAGGAAAAACAAGCATTCGTGATGTTCTTCTTTTCCCACATAATCGAAATCGTAACTAGAGGCAATTATGGACATCTATACTGACTATGTAAATTGGAAATTTGAAAATCATGAATTCATTCAGGCTTTAGTAAAAACTAGAAGCAAAACCATTTCTAGATTTTCTTCTGTCATTGTGGTCGTGGATTATCTTTATGAGCAATACACCAAAAGAGGCAGCCTATCTTCTGATGAAGAGGTCTTCTTCTCTGTAGGCTTTGATTATATTCATGATAACTTTTATACAATTAAAACCTTATTTGAATATAATTTTCATAAGGACTATACTGCAATGGAAGCATGTGCAAAGACTATCAACCTGTTGTTATACACCCAAGAATTTCAATCTGAGCTTGCTAACCATGGCTTAGAAAAGGACCTAAAGAAGCTAGAGGAATTTGAAACCCAAATTACGACCTACTTAGATAAAAAAGAAAATGTGCCAGATGCCTTTTTTCCGATGCTAGATGATATTGTAAACCCTATATTTGAAAGAAATAATTTAGAGCTAAATCCAATTGAATCCATATACTATGAAATTGCGGTCGAGTATGGAATCTATAAAAACAACGAAACTGACATATTTGCTTCTGTGTTTCAGCTTCAAAAGGAAAAAACAAGCAGTGGGCATTAGACTAGCCAGCCAAAAGGATTTCGCCGAGATAATGGAAATCATAAGGGATGCTAAAAACTTTATAAGAAACAATGGTTGTTCTCAGTGGAACACTCCTGATGGTTATCCAACAGAGTCTACAATTTTAAATGATATTTTAAAACAGCAGCTCTATGTATTTGAACAAGACAAGATAAAAGGAATTATGGTTTGTATTTTAGGAAAAGAAGCCTCTTATGAACATATCCATGGCTCCTGGCTTACCTCCGATAGTCCTTATATGACCATTCACAGACTGGCAGTTAAACAAGAATTCCATCATACTGGCATTTCTGGAAAGCTTGTAAATTTTGCTGAACAGCTAGCCTTAAAGCTTGGATGTAACTCTATACGTGTGGATACCCATCCCTTGAATATACCTATGCAAAACCTCTTATCTAAGCATAACTACAAAAAATGTGGTTATATTAATATTACTTCTTCTAAAACGGATACTTTAAGAATTGCTTATGAAAAGCTACTATAAAGGAAGGTGAAAACATGAAGGTGCTTCTTTATTTTGAAAATGAAGCTATGATTAAAAAAAGTGGAATTGGAAGAGCCCTTAGACATCAAAAAAAATGTGCTGAAATCAATGGCATTGAATATACAACCAATCCCAGAGACAGCTATGACATTGCCCATGTAAATACCTATTATTCTCGTAGCTATAAGCTAGTTAAAAAATTAAGAAAGAATAATATACCTGTCATCGTTCATGGGCACTCTACCAAAGAGGATTTTCGAAACTCTTTTCGGTTTTGGAAAATTCTGCAATATCCTGTTAATCGAAGACTAAAAAAAATATATTCTCTTCCAGATATGATTATTACACCTACCAATTACTCCAAAAAGCTAATTGAAGCATACCCATTTGTTTCTTGTCCAGTGAGAGCCATTTCCAATGGAATAGAATTAGATAAGTATCAGGATCCTCATTTGACAAAGGAAGAAATTATTGAAGTTAAAGCAAATTTTGGAATAAAACCAGAGGAAAAGGTCATTATGGGATGTGGCTGGTTCTTTGAAAGAAAAGGCATCCTAGAATTCATGGAAACAGCAAAAGAGTTTCCGAATATAAAATTTATCTGGTTTGGAGAAAGAATGGAGCTTTTAATCCCTCATAATATGAATGAGGCGATAAGAAACAAACCAGAAAACGTAATATTTCCGGGGTTTGTAGATAGCTCTTTCATATCTAAAATGCTCCATATTAGTGAATGCTTCTTCTTCCCAAGCTACGAGGAAACCGAAGGTATTGTATTGTTAGAAGCCTTAGCAAGCAAATGCTTGCCGCTAATTCGAGACATTGGAGCCTTTGACTATTTGACAGATAAAAAGGATTGTATAAAGGCAAAGGACCATACTGGATTTGTAGAAGCAATTCATTATATTCTTACAAATGATTGTGAGGAAATGAAAGAAAATGGCTATGAAATTATACAGCAACGAGATATCCACGTTGTAGCAAGACAACTACTAGAAACCTATGAAGAGGTTATCAATTCAAAAAAATAAGCTATCCGTTTGGATAGCAATTTTTTTATTCTAAAACTTTTTTACAATAGGCAATAATTTCAGGATCCTTCGCAGATTTGAAAAATAAATTCTTGAAGGTAGGACGATCGATAGTCTCCTTTAAAAAATCCTGATCGATTTTCTTTAAAATCTCTGTCATTGGAGTGTGAGTGACTTCCTTCACCTGATCTAGAATTTTCTTGTTTCTCTGCTCAGGAACTGCACGCTCCTTTGGATATCCCTGTCCTCTTGGACCATTAAATAGCTTTTCAAAGCAATATTCTAAATTCAATTCTGCTCCCCAGCCAAAGCCCTTTGCGAAAGGAAAGGCTGCACAATTACCATCATTGATTTGGCCAAACATATAAGCATCTGATGGATCAACAATCAAGCCACATAAAACCTTAGGAAAGGAATTACAAGCTAGCATGGCCCCACTTCCAGTACCACAGCCAGTTACCACAAAATCAGCAGCTCCAGAATTTAAAATAATGGCAGCCAACAATCCGTTTTGGACGTAGGTTAAAGGATTTTCGTTGCTGTCAAGCATACCGTAATTGTCTACAGTATGACCATATTTTTCTGCAACACCCTTTAAGGTGTTATAAATTAATTCATTCTTACTTGCTTGAGAATTTTCGTTGATTAATGCAATTTTCATAGTTCTACTCCTTTTAAATAGTAAGGGGCGATAAAATCGTCCCTTTTTGTTGATTAATTTGCTTTTCCGATACAGCCAAACATTTCCATTTTTTCTTTAACGGTCTGTTTAATAGCTTCAGTTCCTGGAGCCAATAGCTTACGAGGATCAAAGCCTTTCTTTTCCTTATCCTTACCAGCCTCAATATAAGCACGAGTTGCAGCTGCAAAGGATAACTGACATTCTGTATTTACATTAATTTTACAAACTCCTAAAGAGATTGCCTTTTTAATCATATCCTCAGGAATACCAGTTCCACCATGTAATACAAGTGGCATATGACCACAAGTTTCCTTAATCTTAGCAAGAGTCTCAAAATCTAATCCTTGCCAATTTGCAGGATACTGACCATGAATATTTCCAATACCAGCCGCTAACATGTCGATTCCTAAATCTGCAATCATCTTGCACTGTAAAGGATCTGCAACCTCTCCACGACCAGTAACACCATCTTCTTCTCCGCCAATAGAACCAACTTCTGCCTCTACTGTAGCACCTAGCTTCTTCGCTAAAGCAACTATTTCCTTTGTCTTTTCTACATTCTCCTCAATACCATAATGAGAACCATCAAACATAACTGAAGAGTATCCTGCAGCCAATGCTTTTTGAGCTCCCTCAAAAGTACCATGGTCTAAGTGTAACGCAACAGGAACTGTAATATTTAAGGTTTCAATCATTGCCTTTACCATATCTGCAACAACCTTATATCCTGTCATATATTTATTTGCACCCTCGGATACACCTAAAATAACGGGTGCCTTTAATTCCTCTGCAGTTGAAAGAATTGCTTTTGTCCATTCTAAATTGTTGATATTGAATGCACCAACTGCATAATGGCCTTCTCTAGCCTTTTCCATCATTTCTTTTACATTAACTAATGGCATTTTTAAATTTCCTCCTAAAAGTAATTACTTCTAGCTATAATTATAATACAACTATCCTTAAAATACAATCAATTCAAGCTGAATAAATACGTTTTCTTTTCTCTTAAAGACCCGTAGCCTAGACTGAGCCAGATTCATTTATTTTTCGACATTCTATTAGGACCTCATAGACCTTTTGAACCTCAATTGGTTTAATCAAGTGAACATTCATCCCGGCATCTAAGGCCTTTTCCTTATCCTCATTATAAGCATTCGCTGTCATACCAATAATCGGAATCGTCAATGCATCTTTTCTTTGAGAATTTCTAATTTTCTTGGTGGCCTCTAGGCCGTCTAAAACCGGCATCATAACATCCATAAGAATGGCTTCAAAATATCCTTCCTCTGCATTCATATATTTTTCAAAGGCTATTTGACCATTTTCAGCAGTAACAGATTCAACTCCTACAACCTCCAGCATAGTTCTAGCAATCTCCATATTTATGGCATTATCCTCTGCAATCAGCACTCGCATACCACTCAAAATCTCTAATTCGCTTTGTTTTTCCGCACTTAAAATTTCGTCCTCATAGATTTCAAAATCCAAAGTAATGGTAAAACGACTTCCTATATTCTTCTTAGATTCAATCAAAATTGTACCATGCATCAAATCTACCAATTTTTTTACAATCGACATGCCTAAGCCAGAACCATTATATTCCGTTCTAGCATCCTGTTTTTCTTGAACAAATGGGTCAAAAATATGCTCTACAAAGCTTTCACTCATTCCTATACCAGAATCCTCTATAATGAATGTGAATCTAGATTTTTTTTCTTCAATGGTTTTTTCAAAAACCTCAAAGGATATATACCCACCAGCGCTTGTGAATTTCAAGGCATTTCCTAATACATTAATTAAGATTTGTTTTAAATGCAATTCGTCTGCCATCACTAATTCACTAGTTATATTAAACTTTTTAATGAATTTAATATTTTCTATTATGGACTGAGATTCGATGATATTTGAACAGGAGTTCAACAGTTGTTCCATATGAATAGGAGCAGGTAAAATATCTATCTTTCCCTTTTCAATTCTAGACATATCTAAAACATCGTTGATTAGACTCAGAAGATGGTCTGAGGTACTTGATATTTTTTCCAAACAATCGGCTACCTTTTCAGGCTCACCAACATGATTTTTCGCAATGGCCGTCATACCAATAATTCCATTCATTGGCGTTCTAATATCGTGGGACATCCTAGATAAAAATTCTGATTTTGCATTATTCGCTTTATTAGCTAAATAAGCTACCTCCTGAAGCTTGGCATTAAGCTGGCTCTGTAAAACAACAATTTTCTTTCTTTCGTTAGATTTAAAAATGAAAAAGGTGAGGAAGGATAACCCTATGCAGGTCATAATGGCCATCATAGTAATGCCAAAACCCTGCAAGCTTCTTAAATCCTCCAGCTGTTGTTCCAATAGAGAATCCTCTACAAAGGTTACTATGTGCCAGGATTTTATTTGAAGAGGCTCATAACAACAGAAATACTTAGTCTCCTGAATTAAAAGTTCATTCACGCCAGCTTTCATTTCGTTCATATTACTCATCATATTTTCTAGAGTACCCTTGTTTAAAAAATCAAAGGATAGTAATTGCTGATATAAGCTGGTACCTACTATAAAATTATTATTATATTTTCGATGAACCACTTCTTTTTCTTGATCAACAATAAATACCTCATAATAAAAATCAAAATCCTTTACATTAAAGTTTTCCTTATTCTTTTCAAAATCTAATCCATAAATAAAATGGCTATATTTCTTTTGATTCTCCAGTTGAATTGGCTCAGTAAATTTTTTAGAAAAAAAATAAAATTTTTGAGTTCCCCCAATTGAACCTAAGGATTTAATCTGAAGATTTGGTGAACTTGTTAAATCTAAGAGATCGTTTTGGCCTCCTGTTACTCCGTATAACTCTCCCTCTTCTGTACCTAACAAAATAAGAGAATTCTCTTGATTATCACTAGCTTTAAAGCTCTTTATTGCAGTTTTAAGTTCACTTTCATTTTTAATATTCTTGCTTTCTAATTCATTTGCTAAAAGAAAAGTTTTATCAAAGTATTGTTTAAATAAATCCGAAGTTTCATTGGCAATCTTTTCTGTGCCCTGTTTTATCTTGTCCGTCTTCTGGTATAAAATCTGCTTATCTACCGTCTGATAAAACAACATAAAAAAACAAATAAAAACGACAATAAAAATAAAAAATAAACATTCTGCTACTACTCTTTTTTTATTCATTTTATCCCCCAAACTTTCTCATTTTTTTCTTAAATTATACTCTTTCAAACAAGAAAAAGCAATTCTTTACAAGTATTTTAAGGTAAAAAGAAATCGACAAATTATTTGGCTTCAGACTTCGACAAAATTCT
>UQGR01000050.1 GCA_900540705.1 uncultured Mollicutes bacterium | reverse complement strand
CGCAAGTCCCTCGGATAAAACAGTTCCCTTATGATTTAACATAACTTTCACTTCCTAAAAATAATCACAGGCACCAGCATTTCGTCTGCTGTAATTCCTGCATGATGGCTTTTAAAAACCATATTGTCCTCACCCTTATAATTAAAATAATAGTTCTTTGTTCCTATCGCCACAAAATCGGCCAAAAAGTCCTTAACTCTAGGAGAAGGAATATCCTGCTTCTGTCCAAAAAATTCCTGGTCTATTAGTTCTTGAGTAGGATAAATATCATAAGCATACCCAAATAAAGCCTGGAAGGTTGTCATAAATACATCCTTATACTCCTCCTTCACACTGAAGGTGATACATCTAGAATCATTGGATGGTCGTCGATTTAGCATTTTTTGGATTGTTTTACAGCTATATAGCTCAATTGGAGTTACATTGGTATGGCCATGGTCCGCACTGATGATTAGCAATGTATCGGAAGGAATCTTTTTGACGTACTCCTCTAATTCGCGATTGATCTCTTTTAGACTTAAACAAGCTTCCTCACTATACGCACCAAACTCGTGCATTGTATGGTCTGGATCCTGATGATATACATACTGGATACCTTTTCCCTTAGATAGCTGATCTAAGCTTCTATCAAGCACGTCCTTAAATTTCCGGTCTGGATTAGAAAAGTCTGGTTCAATCACCTCTAACTCCTGATAAAACAGCTGATAGGGCAATGCCTTATATGTATCAAAGCCAGTAGGCTCATCGGTTACATAGTTCTTTCCATGAAATAGGGTAAGATTTCTATCTACCTCTCTAAAATAATTTTCCCAGCCTGTCCACCCTGTCGTAATAGGAGAAAGCCCATTTTTGGTAGCCGTGGTTGAGGCAGCTGTAGTGGAGGGATAGATAGCCACATTGGTGTAAGCATGATACTGCTTTAAAAAACACTGCTCCTCTGTATTATGCTCTAAAATATTTTCTCCCAAACCATCCAACAGCATAATAATTGTATTTTTATAGTTTTTCTCATTTAAAATTTTGGTCATTCTTTGATCTTCCGTATACAAGGAGTCTTGCCCTAAGTTCTTCAAAATAGAGGCTATCGTATTTAAGATGCACTGATGATAATCTGGCTTGACCAGCTTAGGATCAAGATCCATTGCCCGAAGTGTATCTTTGATATTCTCATCCACCAGTTGAACCTCTACATAGGACAACAAAATAGCTGTATCCCCCTTGGATACCTCTACACAAAGATGAATAGAATCTGTTATTTTATATCCATCTTCCAGCAAAGCATCTAGTTCACTAAAAAACTCTCTTTGGTTTTCAAAGTACCAATATTCATAATTTTCTTTAATCTGTATCTTTCTCATATCAATGCCTAATCTCCATTACATCTAAAATTGGTAGCTCTAGCTCCTTGGCAAACTGTTCAGCCATCGCAATATACTTTCCCGATAGTAGCTCTGGTTTATGAGCATCAGCACCAATAATTATTTTCAAGTTTTTATATTCTTTGGCAATTTCCCAAAATTCCCGACAAGGATATAACCAATTTTTATCTTGGCCCCGCGTCATAGAATTTTGAATTCCATTCGCATTTAATTCCAAATAAACATCATACTGGATGGCAGCCTCAATAATTTTCCTACTCACATAGGCACAATGTTTATCAAATATACGATTCCCATTCTTATCCTGATAAGAAAACATAAATAAATCCGGATGCGCAACCACATTAAAAACACCTAGTTTTATGCCTTTGATACAGGCTTCTAAATATCCATAAATTGTGGTAGGATTGACATCATGGTAGCTGTTTAGGACATGTCCGTCAAAATCGAATAAATGAACTCCTAAATTCAAATAGTCTACTTTTTTTCGAAGCATTCGAACAAAATAAGCGTTAGAATCTAAATATTCTGTTTCAAATGCCGAAAGAATTCGAATTTTATCAGAATACTTTTGTTTGGCTTCTGCAATCTCGGGTAAATATCTTGTATAAAGGATGTCAAGGGTCATATGATTATAGTACTTCCCAAAGCTTTCAAAATCCTCTCGACTTAAAAAGGAGGCCAGCAAAGGGGCATGATCGGAAATTCCTAACTCCGTCATTCCATTTTCCAAAGCCACTTTTACATAATCCTCTGTACTTCCTATGGCATGATTACAATATTTTAAATGTGTATGATAATTTGCCTTCAGCATAAAGATCACTTCCTAGGCTTTATTATACCAAATTTCATAAAAATAGGCTATAGAATATTCTATATCCTCAAACTGGCAAAACTAGCATTGGATAAAATAAACGAAAACCAATATACAAAAGATACAGAATATAGCATAATAAAAGAATACCCCCTTGGCTTCTTCCAAGTCTTCCTTTTTTAGATAACCATAACACCAAAACAGTAAGTACTAAGGAGATAACCATATCCGTTAGAATATCACTAGAAATTGATAAAGGAGTTATTAACCCAGAAATTCCACATATGAACAAAATATTAAATATATTAGAACCTACAACGTTGCCTAATGCAATTTCATTTTCTTTCTTTTTAGCCGCAACCAAAGAGGTTACAAGCTCTGGTAATGATGTTCCGACAGCAACAATTGTTAACCCTACAAGATTCTTCATTGCCTCCTGTTCTACTCCTAAGGTTATTCCAATCGAAGTGGCAATTAAAGAAGCTGGCGTTGTCACAAATTCAGCTCCAGCAATAATTCCTACCAACCCAACCACAAGGAGTAAAATGATTTTTATACCTGAAAGCTGTTCCTTATCTTTCATCTCAGCATTCTCTTCCTTTAAGGTAGGCTCTTCCTTTTTAACCCGTTGAATGGATAAAATACAAAACAAAATAATGCCAGCCAAAAAGATAAAGGACTCACCTCTAGATAAGCTATTTTGAATTCCAGAAAAGCCTGAAAAAAGATTATCTAAAGAAAAAATCAATAGTAAAATGGTCGTAATCAACAAAAAAGGAAGGTCCGATTTCACAATACTTTTTTTCACTAAAATAGGGGCCACAACAACGGACAATCCGAGCACTAGGGTTGCGTTCGCTATGTTAGAACCTACCACGTTGCTTAACGCAAGTCCACTATCCCCCTTAAGAGAAGCTGCTATGGCCACTGCCAGCTCTGGTGCAGACGTACCAAAGGATACAACAGTAAGACCAATAATGATTGGTGGTATTTTCAATTTACGGGCAATCGCAGAGGCTGAGGCAACAAAATAATCTGCTCCTTTCACTAAAAACAAGATTCCAACGATTAAAAACAAAAGATTAAAAGCATACTCTCTTCCATTCAATATTTCTGTATAAAGCATATCAATTCCTCCTATGTTATAATCATATAAAATTCAAAGGAATTTATTTGTAAATTTATAAGATAATATTTATAAAAAATAGTGAGTTTCCTCACTATTCCTTTCAATTTATTTCGTTGAATATAAAGAGGCAATCTGATTAAAAGGCTTTTCTTCAATAAACTCCTTAATCGCTAAAGAAGCCTTTTGTATTGCCAAGGTCATTTCTGCCATTTCCTCTTTAGAAAACTTTTGTAATACCCAATCAATTACAGGAATTACCTCACTACGGCCAATTCCTATCTTTAACCGCTTATACTCCTCTGTTCCCAGCTGAGCGATGATACTTTTATGTCCGTTATGACCACCTGCACTTCCAGAAGCCCGAAGCCGGATTCTTCCTGTATTGCTATCTAAGTCATCGGATATAATTAAAATATCTTCTACGGAAATTTTATAATAGCTCATTACCGCTCTTACACTTTCCCCTGAAAGATTCATAAAGGTGAGTGGTTTCAACAGAATGGCCTTATGGCTCCCATACTTGACACTAGCAAGCATCCCCTTAAATTTTGGTTCAACCTGAAAGCATACTCCAAGCTCCTCTGCAACCGCATCAATAGCCATAAATCCTGCATTATGACGAGTAAATTCATAAGAACCTCCTGGGTTCCCTAATCCTACAACTAGCTTCATTATAATAATTCTCTTTTGGATTTATCGTAGGAATAGGTGAACAAACCAGATAATGGTTCATCGGATAAAATTCTCAATATGCCATGCCCTAGTAATGTACCGACGGAAAGTATCTTTATTTTATCAATACGTTTAGATTCTTCTAAATAAATTGAATTGGTAATAATCATTTCCTCTAGGCAGGAATTTTGAATTCTCTCAATGGCTGAACCGGATAGTACACCATGCGTACAAACTGCATACACAGATTTCGCTCCAGCTTCCTTTAAGGCTTGTGCCCCAGCCGTTAAGGTTCCTGCTGTATCGCACATATCATCTACAAGAATACAATTCTTTCCTTCAACATTACCAATGATATTCATAACCTCTGCCTTATTTGGCTCTGGTCTTCTTTTATCTATAATGGCAATAGTGGTATCTAAAACCTTGGCAAGCTCACGAGCTCGAGTTGTTCCACCATGATCAGGTGATACAACGACAACATCACTTAAATTTTTATCTATTAAATAATTTGCCAAAATGGGAAGTCCCATAAAATTATCTACTGGAATATCAAAAAAGCCTTGAATCTGAGAAGCATGAATATCCATACAAATTACTCGATCCGCACCAGCAACCTGCAGCAAATCTGCCACAAGCTTCGCTGTGATAGGCTGTCTGCTTCTACTTTTGCGGTCCTGCCGGCTATACCCATAATAAGGGATAACTAAATTGATGGTTTTGGCAGAGGCACGCTTTAAGGCGTCACACATAATCAACACTTCCATCAAATGGTCATTTACAGGATTTGAGGTTGGTTGAATGATAAATACATTGTGTCCTCGAACCGTTTCATTGATTTGAACATTGATTTCTCCGTCCGCAAAATGCATAACATCACAGCTGGAAAGGGGAACTCCAATCGAATCTGCAATTTCCTCAGCTAAGGGACGATTGGCTGACAAACTAAAAATCTTTACTTTTTTTCCTAACAAGATGGCCATGAGAAATTTACCCTCCATTATCTCATACTTATTTCAAAAATATTATAGCATAACAAATAACGTTGACAAATATGAAAGGGTTATCATAAAAAAATATTGTAATTTTTTAAAAAGTTATATTTGAAATATTTCGTTAAATTCTCCATTATTCAGCTTAAATTAGCCTAGTTATAAACCATATTAAAAAGCCATTCATCAATGGCTTTATCCTAACAAGTATTCCTTTATAATTTTCTTTACTGCCTCAAAGGTAGTTTCTTTATTGCACATATCCTTAATTCGAGCGCTACCAGGCATCCCCTTTAAATACCAGGCAACATGGCTTCTCATCTCCAGCATTGCGAGACGTTCTCCCTTGAGATGGAGTAAAAGCTCATGATGTTTTAAAATAGTCTGGTAGATTTCCTCAGCTGAAGGCTTTGCAATTCGTTCTCCCCTAGTGAAATAAGCGTCTAGCTCACGGAATATAAAAGGATTTCCTAATGCTCCTCTTCCTATCGCAATCGCATCTACTCCAGTATATTCAAGCATGTGAACTGCAGATTCTATATCTATAATATCCCCATTTCCAATCACAGGAATTTTTACTGCTTCTTTAACTTTTTTGATCCAGTCCAAATCAGCCTTTCCCGTATAAAATTGACTACGAGTTCTCCCATGAACTGTGATGGCACTAGCCCCGGCCTGTTCAATTTTTTTGGCATTTTCTACCGCGTTAATTTCTTCTAGGTCCCAGCCAATTCGCATTTTTACCGTAACAGGCTTTCTGACATTTTCTACAACACTCTTTACAATCTCATATACCTTCTCTGGGTCTCTCAATAATGCCGCTCCTGCATGAGACCTTTTGGCAACCTTATTGACTGGACAGCCCATATTGATGTCAATAATATCAGCATCACTATATTGGTCGATGTACTTGGCAGCTTGTACTAAAGAGTCAACATCTCCACCAAAGATTTGCATACTGATGTGATGCTCAACTGGATTTACCTTAGTCATCTTGAGTGTTCTTTCGTTTTGAAAGCCAATTGCCTTGTCACTGACCATTTCAGCTACCACAAGTCCACAGCCCATCTCCTTACACAAAATGCGAAACGCCTCATTGGTAATGCCAGCCATAGGAGCTAAAACTAAGCGATTGGGCAAAATAACGTCTCTAATCCTCCATTGCATTCAGTTCACCTATAATATCCTTTACTTCCTCGATGGGAAGTCCAATTATATTTTCTAAGGAGCCTTCATAGTGATCAATTAAGCTTCTGCCAATGCCCTGGATGGCATAGCTACCAGCTTTGCCGAAGCATTCCTTACTTGCGATATACTCCCAAATTTCAGCATCTGTCAGCTCCTTAAAATAGACCTTAGATACACAGGCGAAATTATAAACAGTATCTCGATAAGCAATGCCCACTCCACTCATCACCTGATGCATTTTCCCAGACAGAATCTTAAGCATTGTGTAAGCCTCCTCCTCAGAGTGCGGCTTTCCAAAAACTCTATCCTCATATACGACAATGGTATCACAGCCAATTAAAATTTTTCCCTCATATTTCTCCTGTTCAAATATGGCTTTTTTCAAGCCTAACCGCTTTACATTTTCTAAAGGGGATAGATTTTTATCCATTGTTTCATCTATATCTGCCGCCTCAATCGTAAAGGAAAACCCTGCTTGACTCAATAGGTCCCTTCTTCTTGGGGAGGCGCTTCTTAAAATAATTTCCTTCATTTTAACCACCGAAGCCTATTATACCAAATTCAAGCCCCCAAAGTAAACCCTACAATCCTACGCTTTTTGAAGGAGTTAAGAAGAATAGACAATATTTTTAAGGTAGATTCACTATAATACGCTATGGTGATCCTTATGAAAAAATATATCAATTTAACCTTGCATTATTGTTTTTATATTTCGGCATTGCTATTTTTGCCAAAGGAAATCTCTATATTTGTATGTATATTTTTAATTTCCTGTCTCGCAATGGAAAATATTTTTTTCACAATTTTACCGATGGTTCTTTGTTTTTTTCTACCTCTAACCTTTATCTATATATTAATTCCGGTTTACCTCTGTCATGTTTGTCTTTATTATTTTATGAAAAAAAATAGATTTTACGCACTTGGGGTATATACACTAAGCACCCTAATTTGCTTTATCGTTTTATGGATTCTTCAGGGGTTTCAAAGTATTACTCTGCAAATTATGCTGTCTCTACTCGTTTTATATGCCATCATCAACATCCTCTATGTGTATCAAAAAAATAATCAAACCATTGTCATTGTGCCCTATAATCAAAAGCTAATTGATTTAACGATGCTTTTAGGATATTTTCTAATTATCTTTTTTTACGGGGAAAGTAAATATCTAATGTATTTTCTCTTTATGCAGCTGTTTTTAATTCATGATTACAAATATAATCTTTTATTTACAGGGATATACACAGTTACCCTTGCAATTCAAAACCACACGCTCCTACCTCAGATTCTCAGCTCTACGGCCATCTCCTTTTTCCCTATAGGAATTTGTCTAGATTTAAACTATGATAGTTTACTATGGATTCCGTTTCTTTTATATAGTATCGCTGTGAATATAACAATACTTCGCGATAAAAAGCTTTCCATAGAGCATGATTATATCAATGCCTTATTTGAGGATTTTAACAAATATATTAAAAACTTAAATACAGAATACAATAAAAACATTAAGATAAAGGAAATGAAGGAAAAGAAGCTAGAAGAAATCAGCAGCACCTATTGTGCAAATTGTAGTAAGACAACCCTCTGCAAAACAAAGACGGATAAACGATATTGTTTTTTATCAGCAGCCATGCTAGGCCTATCCCAAAACATCTATGGCTGTCCCTACTATTCCCGCTTTAAGCTAGATATGAATGTAGAAAACGTCAATAAATCCTTTGAATATAGCGCGATTAAATCCCTAGCCTTTGAACTAAGCTATTTATATAACCAAAGCTTGGCCTTAAAAAAAGACTATGAAAAATTCATTTCCTTATTATATAACCATGACTATTTAGTTACAGATTTAGATATCAATTTGGCATCCTCTTCCTTATATTTTTCCATTTGTCTAGATAAAAGAAAGCCAATCATAGAATCTATATTACTGAAATGTAGCTACAAGGCCTTTGGGGAAGTTTTAGATATGAAAATCGTGGAGGATAAAATTTATTTCTTCAAAAAGCCTATGCTTAAAATTACCTACGCACATACGGTTTTAGCAAAGGAGGGTAATTTAATCAGCGGAGATAACTATTATATCAAAAAGGACTATAATTCCTCCTATATATTTGCGTTAAGCGATGGAATGGGAAGTGGCTATGCAGCCTATACAGAATCGATTGATGCCTTAAAAACAGTGTCCAATTTATCAAGCTATCATTTTCGAGTAAAAACAATATTAAAGCTATTAGAGGATATCTATGAGCTTAGAAGCAATTATGACCGCTATGCAACCCTTGATTTTTTAAGTATTGATACAGCCAATCGGAAAATGAATTTATATAAGATGGGTTCTTCTACCACCTACATTCTCCATAACCATAAGCTTCTCACCTATGAGAATCAGGCTTTGCCACTAAAGCTAGATGATGTGAATTCAGCCTATGAGCTTGATTTATTCAGTGGAGACTATATATTTCTTCTATCCGATGGAATCAGTGACTTCATCAGCAATCAAGAATTTTACCAAATTGTTGAAAAGGCAGATCAATCCGCTGACGAGGTTTGTTATTCCATCATCGAATACATTCGTCAAAAAGAAAAAAATGATTTAAAGGATGACCTATCCTTAATTGTAATTAAAGCTATTTAACAAATTGGAAAACTTTGGTATAATCATACAAGGTGGTGATTAAATTGCTAAATAAAATAAAAGAGTTCATCCATAGCCAGAAGTTATTTTTACCAAATGAGACTATTGTTTGTGCAACCTCTGGAGGCGTAGATTCTGTATGCCTACTATACATACTACATACCTTGGGCTATAAAGTGGTTTTAGCACATGTAAATCATCATAAAAGAGCGGAATCTGAAATGGAACAAGCCGCTATGCAGCAGCTAGCAAATACACTACAGATTCCCTTTGAGCTTTTAGATTTCTACGATACACATGAAGAAAATTTTCAAGACGCCGCACATAGAGCTCGCTATGATTTTTTTAAAACGACCGCCCAAAAATATAAGACAGCTATAATTGCCACAGCTCATCATTTAGACGACCAGGCAGAAACCATTTTAATGCGGCTCATTACAGGCTCTAATCTGTATGGATATGCAGGTATTTCCGTCAATCAAACGATTGAAAATTATAGACTTGTTCGCCCTCTTCTTTGTGTAGGGA
>UQGR01000049.1 GCA_900540705.1 uncultured Mollicutes bacterium | reverse complement strand
CCAACAGGCCAAAGCGTATATGTAACAAATAGTCACATATACTAATATATCATATTTTTTTATTTTTGCAAGATTTTTATAATGTTTTTATAATTTTATTTAATCTTTCTATAACCTTACTCTTACCTAGAATCTGAATCACATAGTACAGATTAGGAGAATTTCTCTTTCCAGACAAAGTGATTCTTAAGAATTCAGAAACATCACCAACATGTCCTTTATAGGCATCCTTATCTTTTTTCCAGACCTTTATATTATCTGCAAATCCATGTCGAACAGCTAATTCCTTAATTGAATTAAACCATTCTTCTTCTGTTAAATCCATTTGAATAGAGTCTCTATAATCCTCTAGTACTGATTTAATATCTTTTTTATCAATCTGTGGATTCCATTCTAAATTATTAAAATCTAGTTGGTTGTAAACATCATCATAAAAGAAGGATATAATTGGATAGATGTCAGAATATTTCGCATAATCCTTACGAGGCTTTTCCTTTTCTCTTTCTATATTTAAAATGGAAATAAAATAAGCTTCATCCTCTATTATCTTCTGATAAAAATCTGGTTGATATTCCTTTGCCCAAACCTTAACCTCTTCTGCAAGCTCAGAAGCCTTTTTATATGCCATACGCTCCTTAGAAATATTTGCAACCTTAGCAATATCGAATAAAGCTCCATCTAGCGCCATCTTATCAAAGGATAAATGGAAATCATGGAAGTCCTTATCTAAATTTTCATCTCTCCATGCCTCATAATTGGAGTTGGCGATGGTTAATAAATATTCCATAAATCCGTATTTCGGATACCCCTGCTCTAAAAAGTAACTTACGGCTGCCTCTTCATCCTTTCTCTTAGAAAGCTTTCTTCGAGTTCCATTATCCACCTTCATTATTACTGGAAAGTGAGCATACTTTGGACGTTCAAATCCAATCGTATCAAACAGTTCCAAATGAATTGGAAGACTTGGCAACCATTCCTCTCCTCTAGTAATATGAGTTGTACGCATGAAATGGTCATCAACCAAGTGGGCAAAATGATACGTTGGAAGTCCATCAGACTTACAGATTACGATATCCTGATCGTTTTCAGTAAGCTCTAAATCTCCTTTAATTTCATCATGGAAAAAAATCTTATGGTTATGATCTCCCATAGATTTAAAACGAATAATATAAGGATCTCCTGCTTTTATTTTAGCGATTGCCTGGTCTATAGGAAAATCTCTATATTTCGCATACTTGCCATAATAGCCTGGAATTTCCTTTCTTGCTTCCTGCTCCTGACGTAAAGCCTGAAGCTCCTCTGCTGTACAAAAACAAGGATAAGCTCTCCCCATTTCTATTAAATGCTTGATACAAGTATTATAGATTGCAGAACGTTCTGACTGTTTGTATGGACCATAATCTCCAATCTCTTTTGTATCAGAAATATATCCCTCATCTGGTATAACATCAAAAGCCTTCAGCTGCTCAATTAACGCTTCCCCAGAGCCTGCAATTTCCCTTTTCGTATCCGTATCCTCTAAACGAATATAAAATACCCCTTTACTCTGTCTTGCATAATAACAATCCAAAAAGGAAGTAAATAAACTTCCTGTATGTAAGAACCCCGTAGGAGATGGTGCAAATCGAATTACCATTGCGTCATCAGGTAAATTTCGTTTGGGATATTTCCTTTCTAAATCCTCTATTGTTGTATGTATATTAGGATAAATGATATTTGCTAAATCTTGAAGTGTAGCCATTCTATAACCCCATTTCTTTTTCCTCATATATTATAGCAAAAATTTAAAATTTTACAAGAATATATAAGAAAAGGTCTTACAAAATGTAAGACCTAAATATAATACCGATATTGAATTAACGGTACTTCTACCTGCAGAGTTTCACTGTTTCTAGTAATCTCAAAAATCAACTTATCTCCTAAGGACAGATTAGCGGAATATATGAACTTGTATACCGCTTCAATGGTCGTCTGAGCAGTAATATTTGTCAAAGAAATTGACTCCTCATCTGAAGATGCATAGACAATTGTAATGGAATTTAATAAATCATTTACTAAAAGTTTATTGTAATCGGAAGAGGTGGTATTGGTGGCAGCACCAGCAATACCTATCGTAGAACGAATAAATCCATAACCTCCATAGCCAAGGCTAAAGCCTAAATTCCATCTTCCAGCCACATATCCAGTTTCCCAGTCTTTCGTTTCTGTTTGATAGCTTGCTGTTTTAAGGATGCTATCTACAATTCCTAAAGCCGTCTTAGCTGGGATTGCAAAGCCCAATCCCTCAATTCCAGAGGAGGAATATTTCCCATTCACGACTCCAATCAATGCCCCAGCAGCATTGAAAAGACCACCGCCAGAATTTCCTGAATTGATTGCTACATCCGTCTGAATCAAATCCATACTATGATAAGAATCAATCGCAACACTTCGGTTATTATAGGAGATTACTCCAGTAGCCACACTACCTGGTAAGGTTCCCAGTGGATTACCGATACAAATTACACTAGAGCCTAATCGTAAAGTATCTGTATTCTCAAACCAAGAAGCATAGCAAAGTCCTGTCTTCTCTACCGATAAGACAGCTATATCATTTTCCGCATCACCGCCAACAAGCTTTCCCTCTAAACTCTCTCCATTACTTAGAATCACCTGAAAGGCTGTACAGTTCTCAATTACGTGGTGACAGGTTACTAAAAAGCTTAGCCCCTCAGAGGAACCGAATAACACACCACTTCCACTACCATAAAGGGTTCCATTCAAATAAGCGTCAATCGCAACCACACTATCATAGATAGCAGCCACCGTATCCTCAACCGTTCCCGTTTCTAATGTAGTGCTGGTATAGAGCACATTTACATCCAGAGATTCTTTTGGCTGTTCTGAAATCGATGGTGTTGTATCCTTTGAATCTGCCAAAGGAGGCTTTTCTGTTTGTGTGCAAGAAGCCATTCCTATACAAATAAAGCAAAGTAAAAACGCTAAAGTGAAAGATTTGAAAAATTTCATGTTTTTTCCTCCTAAACTGTCCTCATTATACAATGAAATTATGGGAATATTATGGGAATTTCTTTAAAAATAAAAGACAAATTGAAAAATTTTCAATCTGTCTTTTTTCTTTATTTTACTTGAAATATCTGTTGAGTAAGCCCTCAAAAGCTTTTCCATGACGAGCTTCATCTCTACCCATTTCATGAACTGTATCATGGATAGCATCTAGGTTTAGCTTCTTAGCACGTAAAGCCAAATCAAACTTACCTGCCGTTGCTCCATTTTCTGCAGCAACACGTAATTCTAGATTCTTCTTTGTAGATGGAGTAACAACCTCACCTAATAGCTCAGCAAATTTTGCTGCATGCTCAGCTTCCTCCCAAGCAGCCTTTTCATAGTAAAGACCAATTTCAGGATAACCCTCTCTATGAGCAACTCTAGCCATTGCTAGGTACATACCAACCTCACAGCATTCTCCCTCAAAATTCATCTTTAAATCTCTTTTGATGTCCTCTGGTGCATCCTTTGCAACACCAACTACATGCTCACAAGCCCAGGTTAAATCCCCCTTCTGCTCCTCAAATTTAGATTTAGGAGCATGGCATACTGGACACTCCTCTGGTGCCTCAGGACCCTCATGCACATAGCCACAAACCTTACATACATACTTCATTTTCTTTTTTCTCCTTTGTTTTACATTTTTGACATAGACCATATAAGGCTACATCACAGCTTTTAATTTCATGCATGTTTTGTTGAGAAAACTGTTCTAGCAACAGCCCCTTATCCATACATACATCATAGATATTTCCACACGCTTCACAGACAAAATGAAAGTGATCCGCTTTTACCGTTTCCAGCACTGTTTCATTTTGTAGCTTAACTCTTTTAATTTTTTGTTCCTCTAACAAAATGGAAATATTACGATATATGGTAGCAAGGGAGATATTCTCATCATGCACTCTAATGTACTCAATCAAGGCTTCAACCGTTGCATGTCCCAAAGCTTCTAGACTATGATATACAATTTGTCGTTGATTTGTATTTCTTCTTTGCATGGTTTTCTCCTTATTAAGAAACATTCTTAATTAAATTATACCAAATAATGGGAATTTGTCAATCCAAAAGTTTAAAAATTTCTTCTTTTGTCAATACGATATTCTTTTCCTCGGAATGAATGATGGTATCTGCAAGCTCCCGCTTTACCTTTTGGAGGAGTAAAACCTTCTCCTCAATTGTATCCTTACATACCAGCTTCAGCACATGAACGTTTCTAGTCTGCCCTATTCGATAAGCTCTATCTGTGGCCTGATTTTCAGCTGAAACATTCCACCAAGGATCCAAATGAATTACCATATCAGCACCTACCAAATTGAGACCAGTACCACCAGCCTTTAAGGAAATCATAAAGACCTTGATATTTGGATTGCTGTTAAAGCTATCTGCCAGCTCCATTCGTTCTAAGGATTTTGTCTTACCATCCAATATAAAATACGAAATTTCCTCTGCATCCAGCATAGAGGCTAAAATAGGAAAAACACTTGAAAACTGAGAAAACACCAAAATACGATGATTAGAAGCTATCGCTCTTTGTATCAGTTCTAATGCTAGGTTCAATTTTGCGCTGCTGAAGGACTCATTAAAAATCAGCTCTGGCGTAATACAAATTTGACGTAACCGCGTAATTAAGGATAAGATATCCTTTCCATTATTCTTTAGAGTATGCTTGATTCGCTCCACATAGGTATGATATATCTCTTCCTGTTTGTCATCCATTCGACAATAATAAATCTCCTCAGACTTCTCAGGAAGCTCCTTTAAAACATCCTTCTTTGTTCTTCTTAAAATAAAGGGCTGAACTCTCTTTTTTAATACCTCTAATGTTTCCTGGTCATCGTGGAGAATTAATGCCTCATACCGAGATTTGAACCGAGAATAGGAAGCTAAATATCCTGGCATCAGATAATCAAATATACTCCATAAATCTGCCAAGCCATTTTCAATTGGAGTTCCCGTCAAAGCAAAGTTCATCTGGGATTTTAACTGCTTGATTGCTGCTGACTTTAATGCATTTTGATTTTTGATATATTGAGCTTCATCCGCAACAATAAAACGGAACTCCTTTTTGTAATGTTCCACATCTCTCCTTAAAGAATCGTAAGAGGTGATATAAATGGCCTTTTGGTCAAAATCTATTTGCTGAATAATTTCCTCACGCTCTAAGGCACTCCCTATGACAAGCCGCACAGGAATATCTAAATTCCACTTCACACATTCATTTTCCCAGTTGTAAATTAAGCTCATAGGACAAACAATTAAAGTCGGCTTCTTTATAGTATCGCCAGCTAAAAAGGAAATGATTTCTAAGGTTTTTCCAAGCCCCATATCGTCTGCCAAAATACCACCAAAGCCAAACTTTGCAAGCATTCTTAACCATTTAAAGGCTTCCACCTGGTAAGGGCGTAGTACCTGTAAAAAATTTGAATCTGGTAAATCAGGGATTTGCTTAAAGCTTTGGATTTCTGCAATCATTTCACTAAGCCTTTCATCACAAACCACATTTGTCCCCACATCTGAAATCAGCTTAAGAATATAGCTAAGAGGCTTAGATATTGGCTTTCCTAAATCCTGAAGGTCAATATTAAAATCCTCTAAGAAATTATCCAGTTCCTTGACATCCTCTTCCTTTATCTCCATTAGAACATCATTTTTCAGCTTCACAAATTTCTTCCTATGTCGATAGGCTGAAAGCATCGCCTGAATTTCTTCTATGGTTAGCTTTTCATTTTGGATTTTAAAATCCAGTAAGCCAACATTATAGGAGATAGCCACATTGACCTTTCTTGATTTTTTCAAGGTGATTTTTTTTACGGTTTCATCGAAGAACACATCACCATAATTTTTTAAAGTGGATAAATCCGTCGTCAAAAATTGATACTGAAGCTCTAATGTATTCAGATAGTACTCTCCCTCATCATTAGAAATAAACCCAAAGGTCTCCAGACATTTATAATATCCATCTAAAATCTGCATTACATAGGGAGTATTCATATATTTCTTTTCTACTTCTATGTTTGGCTCATTTATGATAAAGCCATTTTTATAAACAAAATAGGAATGAATGACAACATCAGGAAGCCGAAAGCTTTCATAAAAACTGTTCTCTATGGTAACCTCTCTTTTGATTACTGGAAGTAAATTGGAAATAAAATCCTGTTCATTTCCTTCAATTCGGATTTTTTGGTCAGCAGATTTAAAGAGATTGCTGAAGATGATGGCCTCATTCCTTTTCTTGAAATGATAGGCATAGATCTTGTCTGTTCCAATAAAATACGCTGAATTCACGCCACAGGTAAGCGCCTTAGATTCCGCAGGAGCATTCAGGTATAGTCCTTCCTTATCTAAAATCACCTTCACCTGATCTATAGTTTCTATCATATAAAAAATAGGCTTAGCTCCCTCTTTAGATATGTATAGACCACTAGTATGATATATCTCTAATATTTTTAAAAATTGACTTCTCTTTATTTTTATATTTTTTAAGGAGTCCTCATGACTAATATTTAAAAGAAAGCTATAAAACTCCTTAGATGTATCATCTAGAACCTCATAGGAGTGAACAAAGGCCAGCTTTTGACCATAGGAGTAATACCGGTTTGTCTCCATATTCAAGATAAATTCAGAAATACTTTTAATGATATATTCCTTATCATATCCAATATGCAAGGATAAGTATAGAGCTCCCCCTTCTGAATTAATTTCAGGGGTAAGATGAATCTTCTTAAAGTAAGAAGAATTTGTTCTAAGGTCATCTGCTAATTTATTTAAAATTAGACCCTGCTCAATTACTCTTTTTGTCTTTTGATAAGCTTCAATTTCTTTTTCAAATTCTGTAGGATTTAGGCTCTTTAAGGCTAAAGCATAAAGCAGAGTCGTATGTACGCACTCCTTTTTCCGGTAATGCTCCAAACAACCACAATCTGCCATCTCTAGCTCCAAAGAGGAATTTAGAAGGATACGAGCAGAGATAGACCCTGTGCAATTACAAAAATCCTTCGTCGGCTCCACTAGATAACTCAAATCCCCATTTTGATTTTGTTTTCGAATGGTAACAAAGGAAGACACTGGCATATCCATTGTATACAGCATTCGGTCTACAATCGGTAACTGCTTATATTTTGTCAATAAGTCTGAAAGCTTCATATTTTACTCCCCCAAATACAATTCTCTTAGCTTCTTGGATTTTTCTTTGGTAAACCCTAATCCATTTTCAATATAGGCATCGATACTACCATAGCGTTGTTCCATTTCTGAGAAAAGCACCTCTACATATCTTCTATGAACCCCAAATACATTAGAAAGGGTATTTCGGTACTCCTCTCCATAATAGCTCACTAGCTCTTCTACTCTTCCTTGATAAAATATATTGGTTGCTAAAAAATCCTCAAGGATTGTCTCTATGTCAAATTCTAGTATATAAAGTACTAGGATTGTCGCAAAGCCTGCCCTATCCTTACCAGCACTACAATGCCATAAGGTTGCACCTCCTACATCCTCTAATAGGACATTTAAAAAATGAGCATAGGCTTGATTTGAAAAATCAGAGGTTATAATTTCTCTATAAATATTACACATATATTCTAAATCATTCTTTTCACCCTGACGATGAACTTCTTCTATAAAATCCTTAAAATCATGCTTATCGTCTTTTTTTCTAGTAACTCCTAATCTTTCATTAGGTAAAATCGGATTTAAGATATATGAAACACCTAGAAGCTCTTGATCTGGTCTTGCCAGGGCTTCATTTTCACAACGTAAATCTATGATTCTTTTTAACTGATAGGTTTCCTGTAATACCTTACAATCCTCTGAATCTATAGAGTGTAATGCATCACTTCTAATCAGTAAATGCTCTTTTATGGATTTACCATTCTTATTTACTAAATTAGATAAGGAACGGGTATTTAATGTGTTTTTTAAAGAAATTCGTTTAGAATACATATTTTATCACCAAATTTTATTTTATCATAAAAAGAAAAAAAAGAGAATATAATTTATCGGTGATTTAAAAATATGAATGAAATAGCGCGAAATTACAATGATGATTTAACAAAACGGTCCTTCAACAATCAGCATCAGTCCAAGATGCCAAAAGAAAAGAAAGAAAAAAAGGATAAAAAGAAAAATAAATAACCCCTCTTTAAAAACCATATCTTTTAGAGTATAATAAAGGAAATGGACGGTGAAGCAAAATGTCATTATTAGAATCAGGAGAGAACTATTTAGAAACAATTTTAATGCTTTCTAAATCGCAAAATGAAATACATGCGATTGACATTGTAAATCATTTAGGATATTCTAAACCCTCTGTATCTATTATGCTCAAAAAACTAAAGGAGGATGGCTATATTACTATCAATGAATGTAGTCATATCTATTTAACAGAACAAGGAAAAGAAATTGCAGAAAAGATATATGATCGGCATACCTGTTTAACAAACTTTTTCATAAAAATAGGAATCAATAAAAAAATTGCTGAGGAAGACGCATGTAAAATCGAGCATGATTTATCAGACGAATCCTTTACAGCAATTAAAAAATTTGCAGAAACAATCAAATAAGATTTTTAAAAGTATGAATTCTAAAGGGGATTCATATTTTTTCTTTTTATTTAACATAAACTTATTTCTATTTAATTGGGGTCAATTTAAAAATTAATAATTTAATATTTTAATTATTCTCTTTTTTCCCAAATGACCTGATTTTGTAGAGACACCATGCCTAATAGTATTTTTCTTTTTTAATAGGTCTAAATGTCATTTAGCACTATCTTCTGTTAATAATAATTCTTTGGTTATTTGCTCTCATGTCATTTGTGAATTACTCTTTATTAAAATCAATATTTTTTATTCTGGGTTATCCTCATTAAAGCCTGTTCTATTGGGGGAATGTTTATAGTTATAAAGCTTTTTAAAAATTCATAGGCTTTTTCTCCATAATCTCTTACAATAATAGGTACACCATGACCTAAATGTTCTACAATAGCAAATATCAAAATGGTACATTCAGGCGCAATTTGATTTACTCATTTACGAGATTGAACAGTTTTTCCCGAATTCACCTTAAATCCAACAGCAATAATCATTTGAAGATTATAGTGCTTTGTATCATACGTTTTTCCATCATCAGCAGTTATTCGAAATTTTCGAGTAACTGAATCTTCTGCCAATTCACTATCAGAAAAAATGTTTTTGATGTGATAGTTGATAGTGTGAGACTCAACATCAAATAGCATACCCAACATTTTTTGTGTTACCCAAATATTTTCATCTTCATATCTCACTTCAATATTTTGAGTTTCATCTCTTATTGAAGCAACGTATGTAAGATATTCTGCAGCAGAACTTCTAATGGTTATTTTATTACTTTTCTTTGACATTTTAACCTTCACGTTACTAATAAAGTGAAAAAGCAATCCCTTACCGACTTCCACCTTCACAATTAGCTTTCCTTCTTCTAATAACGCCATAGGCTTAACAAACTCCTTACAAGAAGGATTTATACTATCAACAATAATGTTAGAAATAGATTTTAATGTTTCATCAACACTATCAATCCCTATAACTTCTCCATCATCAGTAACTCCAATATAAATAGTTCCTTTATGCGTATTTAAAAAAGATACAACTTCTTTAGAAAAGGAATCATTTAATCTTTCCTTTAACTCTACAGATTCAGTTTCGGTAAATTTTATGCAATCACCTG
>UQGR01000048.1 GCA_900540705.1 uncultured Mollicutes bacterium | reverse complement strand
TATGCATCTACTTCTTCATCATTTATTTTTATTTTAATCTTTTTGGATTTCTTGATAGCTGTAGTAGGTTCTTTAATGTATAAAGAAATTCCATTAAACTTATATTCATTATATAATTCATAGTTATCATCGTTATAAATATATAATTTAGTATCTGTATTACTATATGTTGTAAATGTATAATTTGCAAATTCAGTTACATTAATACTATATATTTGATACGACTGATTATTTAATAAAAAACTATAAGTATTATCTCTTAAAATAGGATTTGAGGTGAATTCATATGAAGTTATGTTAAAATTAAGTTTAATGTTAGAACCATAGTTTTTTATTAAAAAATGATACTTAAAATTTTCACTTAAATTGATGATTATACTATTTATATTTTGATGAATATAATGATCATATAAACGTCTTCCATAATTATCAAAAATAAGTATTTCAGCTTGCTTACTGCTATAAATGTTTAAACTATATAATCCCGAAACAGGAGGATTGAATTCTAGTAACCTATTAAAATTATCATTTATTTCTAATTGACTGTTTTTATTTATTGATAATTTTGTTTTTTGATTATAATTGTCGTCCACATATAATTCCATATGCACAGCTAATATTTTTTCTCGACTGTAATACTTATTGTAATAGCTATAGTTATAGCGATTTAAGCAAAATGTAACTAATTCTTGTACTCTAAAAGTCGTAACATCTCCACCCATATAATAAATATTTTGAAAGGAAAACATTTCGTTCTTATCTTTTGCTGAACCAGTATCCGCTTCTCCAATATATACATATGTATTATTTAGATTTCCACCAAATGTTACACATCTTGGTTTCGGAATCGTTGTCGCGAAATTTAATTTTCTAGTATTTGAAAATTCTCTTTCCAAATTTGCTTTATTGGTTTCCATTTGTTTTTTATAACCTGTTAGCACTTCTAAAATATCCTTTATCTTATTTGCAAGACTAATTGCTATATGAAAATCAGATAAATAATATAATAAATTACTTAAATTGTTGTATAAAGCATTTCCTGAAACATCATCTAAATCAGCATGATAATCCTTAGGATTATCTACAGAAAATAATAAATTTTGCAAGCATGCTCCCTGATCGATTGCAGGGTCAAAGTTTTCATCTCCAATATTTGGTCCTCCAATAACTTCCATTAAAAGAGTTTCAGACGGATTGGATATAGAGTATGCTGGAACATCCACGCCTTTAGACACAACATGTCTATCTTTACCACTAATTTTGAAAAGTTCTGAATATATTTGAGAGGTATCATAAGAATATGTAACTGCTTTAAAATTTTGTTGAAACAAAGGAATTATTTGTATAAAGGAATAATCTTCATCTTTTTTTCTAAAATTGTTCACCTCAAAAACAAACACTTCACATTTTTTTATGTCACCTGATGGTGTTTCATCCATTACATTGACATAGTATCCATATCCCGAACCACAAGCTAAGTGTGGGCCATTCATAAAGAATACTTCTATAGGTATAATTTCTATGATATTGTCATCTGCACAAACTACAAATTGATCCAAAAATGCACTATTGTTGAATACCTCATAATTTCTAGCCTTTGTATTGTCTTGAAGGTAGGAATAAGAGATTCCCTCTTGATTCATAGAGGTCTGTAGAACCTCATCTACATTTATTTCATTATCATAAGGTTCTACGCCAAGTAAACTAGTTAGATAATTAAATCTCGCCTCTATTAAAGCCTGGATTTCTAATACTTCATTTGCGTTTTTTGACTCAGAAACTAATATTTCATTTAAATCATAATCTGCAAGACAAGTCACTCTATAAAGCTGTGAAAAATCTTCTGCTAACATACAAATCATTTCAATGAAGTAAGAGGTTCTAGAAGCTAGAGATATATCTAACTTTAATAGGATAACTTCTGAAGCTTCTTCTATCAAATCAGTTCGACAAATCCATTGTCTATCCTTAAAATTCACATAATGATATTGAAATATGTTATGCTTAAATTTTTTATTTTCCATTTCAAAAACTATATTATAAGTATCATTCCCTTCATCATCTACTTCATAAACTAAGATAGCACTATCAATATTTGTATAGATACATTCTTCTATTTTGATTTCTTGAGCCTTTACTATATTATTTAAAAAGAAAATAGAGAAAGCCCCTAAAATAGCAAAGAACATCATAAATTTTTTCATTCGTATAGACCTCCCTTCTATTTTAATTATAGTTTTAAATACTGAGAAAGTCAAAAAAAAGCCTGCGACAAAATTCGACAAAATAAAATGTTTTTAGTCAAAAGAAAAACCCCGATTTTATTAAAAATCAGGGTATATTTTATTAAATTGCTTTATTACAAAGCTCAATAAAACTGTCAGAATTTAAGGAAGCTCCACCAACTAAACCACCATCAATATTTGGTTGTGCCATAAGCTCCTCTACACTCTTTGTAGAAACAGAGCCTCCATACAAAATACGAATTTCATCAGCACATTTTTCACAATATAAATCTTTTACTAAAGAACGAATGAATCCACAAGCTTCATCCGCCATTTCAGCAGAAGCTACTTTTCCTGTTCCAATCGCCCAAATTGGTTCATAAGCAATAATGACATTGGCTAAACCATCACTACTGATATCCTTTAATGCAAGAGTTATTTGTCTAGTTAAAACATCATGGGTTGTTCCGTTTTCTCTTTCTTCTAAAGATTCTCCACAACAAACGATTGGCTTAAGCCCATTGTCTAAGGCTGCCTTTACTTTTAAATTTACAGTTTCATCTGTTTCATTAAAATAAGCTCTTCTTTCACTATGTCCTAAGATTACATATTCTACACCTGTAGTTACTAGCATATTTGGAGAAATCTCTCCTGTATAAGCTCCACTTGTAGCATAGTGCATATTCTGAGCACCAATTCTTAAGGAATCTCCTTGTCTTTTTACTAAATCTCTTAGTACGATTGCTGGAGCACAAACAATAGAGTCAAGAACATCATTGGATGGAAGCTTATCGCTTACAGCATATATAAACTGCAATGCCTCGTCTCTTGTCTTGTTCATCTTCCAGTTGCCAGCCATAACTGGTTTTCTCATATATTTTTCTTCCTTTACTAATTATTTTTCCAAAATTGAAGCGATGTCATTAATTGCAGCCTCAGCCTGCTCTCCTGTAGCCTCAACGATGACATTTTCACCCTTTGGAATAGCCAAAGACATTAAACCTAAAATAGATTTAACATCGATAACCTTATTATGGTAATGTAAATTAATATCTACAGAATATTTAGAAGCCGCCTGAACAACCTTAGCAGCTAAACTAGCATGTAAACCTACTGTACTTTTTACTACAATTTGTTTTTGCATAACTTCAATTCTCCTTTTTTAAATTACTTTTCGTCTACACAAGCAATACCAGGTAATACTTTGCCCTCTAAATACTCTAGAGAAGCTCCGCCCCCTGTAGAAATGTGTGAAAACTTATCTGCATATCCTAAGGATTCAGCTGCAGCTGCAGAATCACCACCACCAATAATGGTGTTTGCATCCTTAAGATTAGCAAGAAGCTCACATACACCAATTGTACCTGCCGCGTAATTCTTCATTTCGAATACACCCATAGGTCCATTCCAAACTACCGTCTTAGCGCCAGATAATACCTCGGCAAACACTTCAAGAGTTTTTGGACCAATATCTAAGCCCATATCATCTGCTGCTAATGCGTCAACAGACTTTACAACTCCAGGAACATCTGCAAATTCCTTTGCACAAACGGTATCTACTGGTAATACTAATTTTGAACCTGCTTTAGCTAATAATTCCTTTGCTAGATCAAGCTTATCATCTTCACACTTAGAAGCACCAATATTTTTTCCTAAGGCTTTTAAGAAAGTGAACATCATAGCTCCACCAATTAAAATCTTATCTGCTTTTTCACATAAAGCTTCAATTACTCCAATCTTATCAGAAACCTTTGCGCCTCCTAAGATTGCAATATATGGACGAACTGGCTCATCCACAGCTCCACCAATGTATCTAATTTCTTTTTCTAATAAGAAACCTGCAGCAGTTTCACTCACATTTGCAGCAATACCAACATTAGAAGCGGCAGCACGGTGTGCAGTACCAAATGCATCATTGACAAATACGTCACCTAAGGATGCCCAATACTTTCCAAGCTCAGGATCATTCTTTGATTCCTTTTTGCCATCTAAATCCTCATATCTTGTATTCTGGAACATAAGGATTTCTCCTTCACCAAGCTTAGATGCAGCCTCTTCAAGCTCTTTGCCTCTAGTTGCATTTACGAATTTAACAGGCTTCTTAATTAACTCCTCTAATCTCTTAGCTACTGGAGTTAAGTCATTCTTTGCAAAGTCTGCTTCTTCCTTAATACGTCCTAAGTGAGAAAAAACTATTGCCTTACCCTGATGCTCAATAACATATTGAATCGTAGGTAACGCAGCACGGATACGGGTATCATCTGTGATTACACCGTCCTTCATTGGGACATTAAAGTCAACACGAATTAAAACTTTCTTGCCCTTTACTTGTAAATCTGAAACAATTTTTTTAGCCATATTTATTAATCCTCCAAAAATAAAGCCATTTTTTCCTTTTACATTATATCATTTTAAAGACTTTATTTCAAATAAAAATATAAGAAAACGTATTACCAATTTTTCATTCAATAAAAATTAAAATTAAGAACAGAACTTCCAAGAGAAATCCCAAATAAAATAATGGAAAAAAATGATGTCTTTTGTAAAGATATTTGTCTTTTAGAGATTTTTTCTGAGAACGATAAATTTTCAGCAGAGGATGAAAAATGAGAATACTGAGCATATAAATCAGACAAATCCCTAGCATTGACCAATAAATTGTTTTCATAAAATCACCATATTATTATATGCAGTTTTTAGGAATAACGTTTTACATAATATGCATTATACGTTTTAGGATTTGTGTAGTATTCATAAAGAGCTTTTTTAGCAAGGGAGTTCCCTTGTTTTTGAGCGTAGGATAACAGCTTAATATAATTGTCTTCAAGAATACCATCCTTCACATAGGAGGCTAATTGATATCCACTTTGAGGATTAAACTTTAAAGTTAAATAGCAATAAAAAACATCATATTTTAATCCAGTGCTTCTTTTTGAATAGGAAGATAGATACATTTTTTTTCTAAAATAGAAAATCAGTTTATCTAAATATTCCTCATGCATAGAATATTGCTCATACTGAACATTTTTTCTAACCTTAGTTAATAAATCAGATTCCTTGATATATTTTAATTCCTCACAGGTATTTAAATACACCTGATAAGCTATATCATAATAAAAGTCTATGTAGTCTTTAGGAATATATGCAACGGGAGATTTAAATCTTTTATAAAAATCCATATATTCTTTTGTCTTTAGATAGTCAAAGGTATAGAAGGCATTAAAATAGCTAGAAAACACACTTTTATATACGTTTCTCTTTCCTTTTTCAAAATATTCCATCACATAAATTTCTTCTAAATAAAATCGTTTATTAATTTCCTGAAAATCTCTTATCGGTGCAATATCAATCGTATTATTCTTATCTGTTAAAATTAAATTATGTCTTTGACAAATTGCAATTGTGGCTCGATCAAGCAAAACAGAAATAAACAAATCCTCATATTTTTGAAGATCAGAATGATTAAAAATATTTAGTTCCTCTAAGGAGATGGTCTCTTCCTCAAACTGACTAGTATTTAATTCATTTAAGATAAATTCCCTTGAAGCTACATTACAGCGCATATCAATTTTTCCTGATTTTTGTTTATGGTCGGAGACAATTAAATATTCTAAATCCTTAACCATTCCATCAATAAAGGGATAAACATAGTACCCTTTAGTTATTGCAATTAAGTCTTCATCTACATCTAAAATAAATTTTTTATTCTTTTTAGTTAATTCTGCTTTATAGGCCTCAAGTAAGCTTGTATTGTCCAAATCCTTTTTATAAATATAGTAACGTTCCAATAGCATCACCCTAATAAAAAATATGATAGAGCTTAGCACTCTATCACATTTTTAATAACAAGTTTATCACGATTTGTCTTAGCATCCTTATTTTTGGAATACTCAATTTGATAAAGTTTTCCCGTTTTAAACTGAAAGGGAATCACTCTATACAAGGATGGAAAAATAACAAAATCAATCATTGTTCTACCATCATGCATTATACCTACAAGCATTTTTTCCTTATTCTTAGTTTCTATTTCCTTCAAACGTTCTAAACTAACAATTGTTCTTCCCATAGGGTGTTGAATATAATTTGCATGGTATTTTTGATGATATTCCTTGATATTGCGGAACAAATCATATTCTAAATTAAATCCTAAATATTCGGCTTCCTTTTCTTGGAGAAATTGAAAATCATACTCTGAGGTATCTACAATTCGATCTGGCAAATGTCGTTGTATCAGTTCATCATGCTGACTCTTTGCATCTATCATTTGCTTCTTTGTTAAACCAAAATCATCCAAAGCCCCCGCATAGATTAATGCCTCTAATACAGCAACATTCACTTTAGTACGCGCTTTAAACTCAAAGTAGTTTGTATAAGGACCATTCTCACGCTCTTTTACGATTTCAAGCGCCGTGGTTTCTCCAATTGAATGAATAGCCTGTAATGGCAAATACATTCCTTTCGGTGTAACTTCAAAGATATTAGAAGAGATATTGATATTCGGCTTAAAGGTTAACACCTGATGCGTCTTAGCATACTGTATGTAGCCTACCATAGTCTTCGTAGCTCCAATCACGTTATTCAATATTTTAGAAATAAAGATATCAAAATAATTTGCCTTTAAATAAGCCATTTGATAGGCAACCATTCCATAGGCTACTGTATGAGATTTATTAAATCCATAGTTGGCAAATTTTAAAATATATTGATAAATACTTTTGGCTACCTCTAGAGAATACCCATGTTCTATGGAACGCTTTAAAAAGCTTTCCTCTAAACGCAGAAGTTCTTCTTCCTTTTTCTTAGCTACGGCTCTTCTCAATATATCTGCCTCTCCTAAGGTAAATCCAGCAAACACCTGAGCAATCTGCATAATTTGTTCCTGATATACGATAATTCCATAGGTGGACTTTAAAATCGGTTCTAAGGAAGCATGAAGATAAGTAAATGGCTTCCCATGACGTCTTGCAATAAACTCGTCAATGTTTTCCATAGGACCTGGCCGATATAAGGCAAGTACGGCCACTATATCCTCAAAGGTTTCTGGTTTTAAATTCAATAGAACCTTTTGAATCCCTTCAGATTCTAATTGGAACACTCCAAGAGTGTCCGCTCTTTGAAGAAGCTGATATGTTTTAAAATCATTCATAGGAATTTTTCTGAGCCTATCTATATCAAAGTTAGGTATTTTATGAATAATCTGATCGATGATGGTAAGGTTTCTTATTCCTAAGAAATCCATTTTCAATAAACCAATCTGCTCAAGGTCAACTGCCTCTAGCTGAGATTGATATAAATGATTGCCCCCCTGTTGGAGAGGAATGATATCATCTAACGGAATAGAGGAAATGATGACCCCTGCTGCATGAGTGGAGACATGACGCGGCAAGCCTTCTAGTCCTCTTATAATATATAAAAAGTCATAGATGTCCTGCCGCTCCTTATACGTCTCTAATAAAGCATCATAGTTCTCAGAGCTTTCAACTAAACGGATCAATTCGTCCTGTCTATCATTGTCCATTTTTCTAATCCGTCCTAAATCTCTAATAGAGGATTTTAATAAAAACGAATTGAAGGCTGAAATACTACAAACTTGTTTTTCACCATATACCTTCTGTACATATTGGATAACCTCATCTCGATAATTATCAGGAAAATCTGTATCAATATCTGGCATGCTTACACGTTCTGGATTTAAAAATCGCTCAAACCACAGGTTATATTTCAAAGGGTCAATCTCTGTAATTCCTAAACAATAAGCAACCAAGGACCCTGCCACTGTTCCACGTCCAGGACCCACCAATATATTTCTCTTTTTCGCATATAAAATGTAATCCCATACAATGAGAAAATAGTCATTATAGCCCATTTTATCAATGATAGAAAGCTCATAGAAAAGGCGCTGCTGGTATTCTGGAAGAACCTGGCCAAGCAGTCTACGATATAGTCCCTTTTGACATAGTCCCTGCAAAAAATCTTTAGCAGAGGCTCCCTTTGTATTCGGATATTTAGGCAGATAATATTTTTTAGGATATAAATCCAGCTTAATTTTAGCTATAAAGGAATCTAATTCCTTTGAAGCTAAGGGACTATCATCAAAGCTATAGTCTTCATAATCCTTAACTACATGCTCAACTCCTCCTATTTTTGTCAAGGCTTCATAGATGATAGCATCCTTTTCTTTGAGATATCGGCAATTTTCGACCGGGACAGTTGAAATACCTCTATCATTTGCATAGGTACGAAAAGCTTGATTTACTTCTAGTCTATCTAAGCGATTGGTATAAGAATATCCTACATAAAATTCAAAATAGGAATTTAATTCCTCTAATTTTATATTGAGTTCTGAATAGGATTTAGAGGTATAGTATCGCTCTAATATGGACTCATTGAAGACACTCACAAAAAGAAGCTCCTCCCTATACTCCTTTAAAAAATCCAAACCTGCAGGTTTTTCATCTGTGCTTAAATAGGTACTAATTTTTAAAAGATTTTTATAACCACTTTCATTTTTGGCATAGGCTAATATTTTGGAATCAAAATTATCCTCATCCATATAGGTGATTTCAAGTCCAATAATCGGCTGAATATTATTTTTTTTACAAAGCTGGTAAAATTTATAGGCTCCATATAGATTACTATCGGTGATAGAAAGGAAGTCAAATTGATGGCTTTTTGCCTGGTGGATATAATCATTTAAATGAATGGCATTTTTTAAAAGATTAAATTCCGTTTGTCCATATAAAAAACCTTTCATTCTATCACACCCTTCCTAGTCTTTAAATCTATTATAGATTATTTTCTGATTTATTGCAATTTCTTCTTTTCTTATAAAGATAGAAACCAATCCCTATGGCTCCTATCAGCCCTACTCCTACAAGAAGAATGGGAATAAAAAACCAATTTTTTTCTGACTCTATGGAGTCCAAAGAATATATTGTAAGATATAAGGTTTCAGAAGTAGAGAGATTGGACGAATTGGTCACGCTGATTCGAACTGGATATACCCCCTCTTTTGAATAATCTACCAGACTATCATCAAATTCTATTTTCTCCTGAATATGCTGTACAGTCCCCGGATAATAGGATTTCATCAGGTTAAATTCTTTATCCTGCATCCGTTCTCCTTCATACAGAAGAGGATTTGCATATGTGGTATAAAACGGAAAATATTCTTTCAGATACATCGTACGATCCTGCATTCTTTTCGATTGTCTATTTCAGTATATGCAAAGTTCTGCAGACTGTGCCGAAATACAGTTCACGTGCCGCTTTATTTCATCTGCTTCTTGCAGATTACAATTCCTGGATCATTCTTACAGTTAATTTGACACTGTGTTCAATTGCCGCCATCTCAAACTCAGCGTAATCCATGTGAGCACTTCCGTCTGCCTTATCAGAGATTGCTCTTACTACAAGGAATGGAATATGGTTCAGATAAGCAGCCTGACCGATAGCAGCACCTTCCATCTCTACTGCAAATCCACCAAATTCTGAAATGATGGCATCTTTAACGCTCTTATCTGAGATAAACTGATCTCCGGAACAGATTCTTCCTTCAAATACACTGATCTCAGGATTTACTTCTTTACATACTTTTGCAGCCAGTTTACG
>UQGR01000047.1 GCA_900540705.1 uncultured Mollicutes bacterium | reverse complement strand
TGATAAATATGAAGAAATAGAACAAGCCTATAAATTGAATTTTACAGAAAATTATATCTATAATGAATTTCCAATGTTTTATTTTGAAGAAGTTAAGAGGCTTTATATTATAGAATTTTTAAGATAAATCTATTTTATAGTCGAAAAAATCGGATTAAACTCTAGGTTTTTGTACATTTTGCACATAGGGAAACGAAAGGCTTTGAGGTATAATATAAGCAACAAATGGAGGAAAATTATGGCAACTTTAGATTTAGTAAATATTAATAAAATTTATCCTAATGGTGTACAGGCTGTTTTTGATTTCAACCTAAACATTCAGGATAAGGAATTTATCGTTTTTGTAGGACCATCTGGCTGTGGTAAATCTACAACCTTAAGAATGATTGCAGGCTTAGAGGATATCAGTGGTGGTGAGCTTTACATTGATGGTGAATTGATGAACAACGTCAACCCTAAGGACCGTGGGATTGCGATGGTATTCCAGAGCTATGCTCTATATCCACATATGACGGTTTATAACAATATGGCTTTTGGATTACAGCTTCGTCGTGTTCCAAGAGAAGAGATTGCTGAGCGTGTGGCAGAGGCTGCTAAAATATTAGGACTAGAAAACTTCTTAGACCGTTATCCACGTCAGCTTTCTGGTGGACAGAATCAGCGTGTTGCGTTAGGTAGAGCGATTGTTCGTAACGCAAAGGTATTCTTAATGGACGAGCCACTATCTAACCTAGATGCTAAGCTTCGTGTTACAATGCGTGGTGAGTTAACCAAGCTTCATAGAAGATTAGGATCTACTACCATTTATGTAACCCATGACCAGATTGAGGCTATGACCATGGCTTCTAGAATTGTCGTTATGCGTGATGGACGTATTCAGCAGGTTGGTACTCCAAAGGAGATTTATGAGCATCCAGCAAATGTATTCGTAGGTGGCTTCATTGGTACACCTCCAATGAACTTCATCCATGGAACGATTGCTAAGGATGGCAAGTTTACCACTTTGGATGGTAGTCAGACTGTAGTAATTCCAGAGGGGAAAATGCAGGTCATTAAGGATAAGGAATATTTAGATAAGGAAGTTATTTTAGGTATTCGTCCTGAGGATATTCACGATGACCCTGTTGTAATTGAGGCCTACAGCAATGCAGTTATCAATGTGACTGTAGATGTTGCCGAGCTTTTAGGTGCTGAGACCAACGTGTATGCAACGATTGGAAATGATGCGATTATCGCTTCTGTGCCTGCTCGTGCTGACCTAGAGAAGGGTTCTGCTGTAAAGCTAGCCTTTGATATGAATCATTGTCATGTATTTGACGCAGAGACTGAATTAGCTTTATTTTAAGGAAACTGAAGTCCACTATCTTATTTAGGTAGTGGATTTTTTGTTTACTTTTTTAAAGAAAAATGTTATAATAAAGAAAAATTTTAGGAGGATTCAAAAATGGCTGTTTTTGATAAAGTAAAGGAAATTATCGTTAAAGAATTAAAGCTTGCAGAGGACAAGGTTACGTTAGAGGCATCCTTAAAGGATGATTTGGGAGCAGATAGTTTAGACGCTGTAGAAATTATAATGGATATTGAGGACGAATTTGGCGTAGAGATTGATGATACTAAGGCTGAGGCTATTGCTACCGTTGGTGATTTGGTTGCCTATATCGAAGAATTAACAAAGTAAGAAAATAGCTGCCTTGCAGCTTTTTCTTTTATGTTAAAAGGAGGTGAAGCTATGAAGAAGGAGTATTCCTACTGGATAGAATACTGGCAAAAAAGTAAAAATTTCAGAGTAGAGAACGATAGAATTAAACCAAAATCCTATCTTTTTTCTAGCTTCCCTAAAACGAATTTATATGGCTTTCAGGATGGAAATCTTCGTCCGCTTCTCGTAGGGGATTTTTATTCAAGGTATCAGAGAATGGCGGGCTACAATGTTTTATTTCCAACGGGCTTTGATTCTTTGGGATTGTCCTCCTTTATGGAAAATAAAAAGCATAGTAACACCATCAATGATGATATATCTAATCTGTTTGCTGAACAAATGCTTAAGCTGGGGGTTGGAGTTGACAAGCAGAAGCAAATGGATTTAAAGCATGATGAATATGTAGCCTCCCTGCAGCTTGCGTTTATTGAGTTATATGAGCGAGGCTACATCCGCTATGACTCTGTGGAGGTACTTCAGGATAAGACAGGTAAGAAAATTGTTGACCCGTATTTTTATAATAAAAAGCTTTCTTTTAACCGGGTAAAGGCCTTTTATTTAGATATCTCACAGATTAAGGACCAGGTTTTAGAAAATATAGATGGCTTAAATGTTTCTGGGGAACTGCGACAACAGCTGAAGGCAATGCTTGAGCCTAAGGTTAGTTTAACGATTCCCTTTGCAGTCACCAATGGAACTAAAATTTCAGTGACTCTAAAGGAACCAGAATATTTGGGTGGAATATCCTATATCTCCATTCACCCGGATTATGTGGATTTTTCTCTTTATACTCTTTATGAGGAATTTCCAGCCATTGAGAAATATTTATCCGATGACAATATGAATGATTTTGGTGTATTTAGCGGAACCTATGCAATTAACCCTTTAACAGGAAAACGGATTCCGATTTTTGTGAGTGTAAAATATGATTGTGATATCTATGTGGCCAATCCCTTTTTAAATCCAGAAGACCGGATAACTGCCTTAGAAGAAGGACTCCCTGTTGTGGATGTCGTTCAAAATGGAGTCTTTATTGAAAGTGACTTTTTGAATGGAATCCCTGTAGAAGAGGGCAGAAGGCTTCTTACGGAGCGCTTTAGTGAGGCAGATATGTGTACCTTACAGGAATACTATAGTAAGGATAAGATCTTAGTATCCTCCTATGATACATTTGGGGCATTGCTTCCCTTTCTGAAGGATAGTGATGATAAAATTTATTCTTTGAAACAGCATCTTCCCTTTGTTTTTTCTCCGAAATTCCGGCCGATTTTATCTGAGGATATCGACGTACCTGGCAGTATTATGCCTGGCAGCATCAACCATAATTTCTCTTCAGGTATGATTTCAATTTTGGCTCTTCTTTATGATGATATTGGGGCGAGTATCTCTATCTTTTCCAAGGAGGCTCTCCAGCTGTTTCAGTCCTGGAATGGGATTGAGCTGATGGTCATTTCTAAGGATGAGCTGTTTGAGCATGTGCTAATTCCATTGTGTATTTTAACGATTCTTCAAAAAGAAAAGAAGGTAAGTTTACCTCCTTTGTTTAAGCAGCTAGAGCTGGTTTCTCCAAGCTTTACTTCAAATTATCTGCCGATGAATCGTGAGAACCATACCTTATTTGAAATTGCTAAATATCTAGATGAATATCATGGGGATGCCCTCCGGTTATATTTTCTGGGGCGCCCTTTGACAGAAGATTTTATTTTTTCTGAAGAGGAGCTTGCTAGCACGGCCAATCTAATTAAGGCAATCGAAGCATATTATACGAAGGATTTTGTCTCTTCGAATTCCCTAGCTTCGGATTTCAAAACCCTGATAGAGCAATGTAATCAGTATTTATGGGAAAAACAGACAGATGCCTATGTGGGTGAGGTTCTTCGTTTTTATAAGACAATTCTTTGGAATAAGGACGTTACCGCAAAACAGGGACTGCTATTTTTAAAGCTTCTTTATCCCATCTGTCCGTTTCTGGCAGAGGATATTTATCATTCCATTTTTAAAGGTAAATATTTAATCAGTGATGATGGCTGGATAAATTAAACTTATCTCCCTGAAAGATATTTTCTTTTCTTAAACGCTTGTCGATTTCATTCATGACGACAAGCTTTTTCATTGGCCAGAGTGGAGCATAGATGTCTTCTGGTATTCCATCAGCTCCCAGACGATGCACAATCATAGAAGGCTTAAGCCTTGCAATCTGCTCAGTTACGATGGTTACATATTCCTCTAAGGATAGAAGAGGGAATGGTTTTTTAAGATATTGCTGGTATAAAGGGGTATCCTTTAAAATTAAAAGCATATGAAATTTTATTCCTTGGATGTCTAGGGTGTTGATAAAATCAATCGTGGCCAGCATATCCTCTTTTGTCTCTCCAGGTAGGCCATTGATGATATGAACAACAACCTCTATCTTTCTTTTTCTTAAGCTTTGTACACAGTCTATAAATTCCTGGTTGGTAGAACAGCGGTTGATGGCTTTGGCAGTCTGTTCGTTTGCTGTCTGAAGGCCTAGCTCTATGGAAAGGGGAACCCTTTGATTGAACTCCTCTAAATAGGAGTAGAGCTCCTCACTAAAACAGTCAGGCCGGGTTGCGATAGCGAGCTTGACGATATTTTCTTTATCCAAATTAATGATTTCCTCATAAATCGCCTTTAATTTTTCTATAGGAGCATAGGTATTAGAATTTGCCTGCAAAAAAGGAATACATAAGGGATTGGGCCATTTTTTTGAAATTTTTTCTTTAATTTGCTGATATTGCTCCTTTAGGGGCAGCTTTACATCTCCTGCGGTATCTCCACTTCCCAGCTTTGAGCAGTAGCTACATCCCCCATATCCTTTCCTTCCATCCTTATTAGGACAGGTGAAATTAGCATTTAAGGCAATTTTCGCTACTTTTCTAGGATAGATTTCTTTAAAGTATTCCGTTAAAGTATTATAATGCTTATTTTGATTCATGGTATCACCCTAATTTATTATAACAAATTTTTATTCTTAAGTGGTAATAATTGTACTTTTTTGGTATAATACTTATAATGCGAGGTTTTGTGTATGTTTGAAAGATTTAAGGATTGTTTATGTCATCCAAGAAATTTAGGTAAATATAATCGAGATCATATAGGAATGCTTTTCCTGATGGTTTTTATATTTTTTGTTTTATATGCGGCAATGCTGGGTGTGAGAACCTATACAGAAAAGCCTTTTGATGAGTCATCTCTTACGGTGATAACCTCTAAAATTATTCAAACGGGAACCTCTGATATCCAATTTGATGCCGAACTTAAGAAGATTACGGGAACAAAGAAGGAGTATAAGGGGGACGGCTACAATCTGTTTGTTTTACCTGAGGATTCCAAGGTCACCTCTAAGATGGATGATATCAATATCATTTTAGAAGAGGAAGAGGCCTCTGTATACTTTGGCAGCCTTAAGGCTTCCTCTATTGCTTATAAGGATATTCGGGTATCAGGTTTTAATTTTGCAGAGATAGCGGCGAATAATCCAACGCACATGTATTATTTTAAGATTTTTATGGGTGATATTTTAGCTTCCTCTAATTTATTTTTCCAAAGCTTTTCTTTTATCCAGGGCTGTATGACCTCATTTTTGTTTTTCTTATTATGCTTGTTTTTTTCCTATATCCTGTCTTATGTCGTAAATCCAACGATTGATAAGGGTGTAAGATTTAAGCTGTGTACCTATGATAGCTGTGCTTTTTTTACAGGTTCATTTTTTGCCTGTCTGTTCAACGTGGGATGGCTGGTGTATGTTTCAATGGCTCTTCCTATGATATTTACAATAATAACCTTCCGGCATATTGTCAAGGTTGTTGTTAGACGATAATGTAGTTTGAGGTGGAGTTATGAAGCTAGAGGAAATGATAAAAAGTGAAGGTTTGATAGATTCAGGCTTTGAGGTAACTAAGGGAAAATATCATAAAAAGAAGAAGAGTATTGTGATTTCCTTTGAGATAGACAAAGCCCTGACCCTTACGAATTACCAGACCTTATCCAAAAGAATAGGTGAAATATTTGAATCCATAGGCGTACTTTCTTCCATTGAAGTCCAATATCATGAACAGCTATTGGCGGATGAGGAATATAGAGAATATCTGACTTTGATTTTAAAACAGCTGTCAGAGGAATCTGCCAGATTTAAGGTTTTAGACTCTAAGGATTGCAGGATAGAAGATCACTCTATTCAGTTTATGGTGGCCTATGATGCCTTAGGAGTAGAGGAGCTATGCAAGCCAATTGCTGAAGAATTTAAGAAATTTGGTCTTATGGTTATGGTTCAGGTTGTAAAGGATGAGAAAAAAAGTGTCCAGGCTGAGCTGGATGCCCTTCAAAAGGAACAGGAGGAGGCCTTGGCCAAGCAGAAGCTGGAGGCTGTGGCAGCCCAGAAATTTAATGAAAAACTGAAGACTGAAAAAAAATATACGAGAGGTACAGGTCCTACGGTCTTAAGTTATATTAAGGATATTCCTAATTCCTTAAATGAAATTTCCGTATATGAAAATACGAAGGGAGAGCCTGTATTTCTACTGAATGCCTATATCTTTGGAATAGATATTAGGAGCTTTGCCAAGACAAAGTCTTCCTTGGCAACCATAAAAGTGACGGATGAAACAGACTCTATCATCGTTAAGAAATGGCTTAGAACGGATACAGAAAAAGACCTTTATGAAAAGGAAATGGTAGCTGGAACTAATTTAAGAATCATTGGTAGAGCTGAGTTTGACTCCTATTCTAAGCAGGTGGTCATTACGGCTTCTAGTATAGAGTATCTTGGAAAAAAGACAGAAGAGATTGTGGAGGATACAGCTCCTGTCAAGCGAGTAGAGCTGCATTGTCATACGAAGATGAGCAATCTAGATGGCTTGACTGAGGCTACGGATTATGTGAAGACTGCGGCGAACTGGGGCTGGAGGGCTATGGCATTTACGGATCATAGTGGTGTGTACAGCGTACCAGATATTGCTCACGCCATTGATAAATATCCGGATTTCAAGCCGATTTACGGAGTAGAATTGTCCTATGTAAACGATGAGGAATATTTTATTTCCTTTGATGAGCGGGATATTCCTTTGCGGGAGGCTTCCTATATTGTATTTGATATTGAGACTACAGGTCTTTCTCAGACCTATGATGAAATTATAGAAATTGCTGCCTGCAAGGTGAGTCAGGGAGCAATCGTTGATACCTTTGAGACATTTGTAAATCCAGGCTGTCCAATTCCTGAAAAGATAAAGGAGCTCACAACTATCACTGATGAGATGGTTAGTGACGCCTTAGGGATAGACGAGATATTACCTAAATTCATGGAATTTTGTAAGGGGAGTATCTTGGTTGCTCACAACGCGAAATTTGATGTTGGTATGATTTATAGAGATGTCAAACGGCATCAGTTGGATGTAGAACAATTGCCTGTAATTGACACCTTAAACCTTTTTAGAGCTGGATATTATTCTGAAGTAAAGACCTTTAACTTAAAATCAATGTCCAAATATTTTAAGGTTAAACAGGAACAGCATCACAGAGCTATTGATGATACGAGAGTTACTGCCATGTGCTTTCTTTTGATGCTGAATGACTTATATAAGAAAAATATCTATAATTATAAGGATATTAATTCCTTAATTGATCCTAGTGTGCATTGGCGGTATGTGATTCCTTCTCATATTACCTTACTAGCTCAAAATCCAGTAGGATATAAAAATATGTATAAAATCATTTCTGATTCCTTGACCAATCACTTTTATGGTAGTGCCAGAGCTTTAAAATCCGTAATTGATACGTACCGTGAGGGGGTGTTGGTTGGTTCCTCCTGTGTAAACGGCAATGTGTTTGAGCTTGCGTTAAATAGAAGTGTAGAAGAATTGGAAAAAGAGATAGAGTATTATGACTATATTGAGGTTCAGCCGCCTTCTGCATATCGCCAGCTGTATGATGATATGCCAAACGGAGAGGCTAAAGTCAAAGAAATAATTCTAAAAATTATAGAGGCTGCCCAAAAGAAAGACAAGCTTGTCTGTGCAACCTCAGACTGTCACTATCTGCGTCCAAGCTTAAAGAAGTATCGTGATATTTTGATTGCCTCCCCTCAGGTGGGTGGAGGAACGCATCCGTTAGAGCATTATTCAGTTTCCCCGGATATGCATCTTCGAACGACAAATGAAATGCTGGAGGAGTTTACCTTTTTAGATAAGGATCTGGCTTATGAGATAGTGGTTGCCAATACGAATTTAATTGCAGATCAGATTGAAAAATTCCCAGCCTTTAAAAAGGATATGTTTGCCCCAAGGGATGATGAATTTAAGGATACCTTCTTAAATATTCCATCTATTACAGAAGAGGTTCGGCGAATTGTCAAAGAAAACACGAGTCGGCTGTATGGAGATAATCCGCATCCGATTGTTCAAAAACGAATTGCCAGAGAATTAGATTCCATCATCTCCAATGGATATGCCTCTGTCTACTATATTTCTCATCTGATGGTTGTAAAATCTTTACAGGATGGATATCTAGTTGGTTCTAGAGGTTCTGTTGGTTCTTCCTTGGTAGCAACCATGATGGATATCACCGAAATTAATCCCTTGTCTCCCCATTATCGTTGTAAAAACTGTAAGTTTCATACCTTCCGGATGCGAGATGATGAGGTAGAGGAGTTTGGGTTAAGTGAAATAGAAAAGCCTTATCAGCAGACATTAAGAAGTGTAGATTCTGGGTATGATTTGCCAGATGAGGTTTGTCCTGTGTGTGGACATCCACTGACAAAGGATGGACATGACATTCCTTTTGAAACCTTTTTAGGCTTTGATGGAGACAAGGTTCCGGATATTGATTTAAATTTCTCTGGAGAATATCAGGCGATTGCCCATGAGTATATCAGAACTGTATTTGGTCCAGAGAATGCATTTAGAGCTGGAACTGTTGGTACAATTGCAGATAAAAATGCTTATGGTTATGTAAAGGGGTATTGTGAAAGAAAAGGTATCACTTTACGTTCTTGTGAGATGGATAGATTAGCTACCTATCTTGTTGGAATTAAGCGTTCTACAGGTCAGCATCCAGGTGGTATTGTAGTCGTTCCCCATTATGTAGATATTTATGATGTGACTCCGGTTCAGTATCCTGCCGATAACACGGAAAATAGTTGGAGAACTACGCATTATGATTATCATTCCTTTGAAAATAACTTATTGAAATTAGATGTGCTAGGTCATGATGATCCTACCCTAATTAAATATTTCATGGATTATGTGCACCAGCATCAGGAGGATTTCCCGTTTTCCTCCCCTCAGGATATTCCAATTGATGATAAGAACATTTATCGTTTGTTTTCAGAAACTGGTGTAATTGGAGTGAAGGAAGAAGAGATAGGCAGTAAGGTTGCCTCTTATGCAGTTCCTGAATTTGGTACTAACTTTGTTCGTCAGATGCTAGTGGAGACCCTGCCTAAGACCTTTGCCCAGCTGGTTAAGATTTCTGGCTTGTCTCACGGTACAGATGTATGGAATACGAATGCTCAGGATTTGGTTGCAGGTTCTACAGAGTTTGGTAAGATTGAGTTTAAAGATGTCATTGGATGTCGTGATGATATTATGGTCGATTTGTTGCATATGGGAGTGGAGCCATTACTGGCTTTTCAAATTATGGAGTTTGTCCGTAAGGGAAAGGTAGCTAAGGACCCTGAAAAGTGGGCAAAATATAAGGCGGAAATGGAAAAGAAGAATGTTCCTGCCTGGTATATTTGGAGTTGTGAAAGAATTAAATATATGTTTCCGAAGGCTCATGCTACAGCGTATGTATTAATGGCCTTACGAATTGCGTGGTTTAAGGTAAATGCTCCTGCATTATTCTATAGTGCCTGGTTTTCCAAACGTGCCAAGGGTCATTCCGTTCAGGCTTATCTTGGTGGGAAGATGGCTATTAAAGCTGCAATGGAAGAAATTCAGAATAAACCTGATAAAACAGCAACGGATGATGATAAATATACTGCACTTCAGGTAGCTTTGGAAATGACTTTTAGAGGAATTAAGTTTTTGCCTGTGGATGTTATGAAATCTTCTGCTACAGTATATGAAGTTGAGGATGGCAATTTGAGAATCCCATTTTCAGCGGTTGACTCTTTAGGAGAGAGTATTGCAATTGATATTGTCCAAAAAAGAGAGGAAAAGGCTTTTACCTCAAAGAAAGATATTTTAAAACGAACTAGACTGAGTCAGACTTTATATGAGCTGTTTGATATCATGCATTCCTTTGGCAATTTACCAGAGGAGGACCCTGAGGAAAGCATTGGTTTATTTGCATTTGCGTAAAGTTATGTGATTTTATGTGAAATGAAAGAGTATTATTGAGATTTAAAAAGGGTTGTGCTATAATTCTTATATATCAAAGGAGGATATTTTAAATTGAAACAAAGTCCATTATTTTCAAACATTCAGACTGGAGAGGTTGTTTATGATGATGTGGATCGTGCAACATATAAGGGAATTACAATAAAGACCTGCATTCTGCTAGGAATTGCTGTAATTATTGCTGCCTTTGTAGCATTTGCATTACCTGAGATTTTGGCAAATAATCCCACAACATTTTTTGTTACATTGATGATTTCATCTGTAGTTGGGTTTATTTCCGTTATTGTTGGGCGGATGTCTGAACGAAAAGCGAAATATGCATCTGTAATTTACTCTATTTGTGAGGGCTTATTTTTAGGAAGCCTTTCCGCAATCGTAGAGGCATATGTTCCAGGAGCTGTTGCAACTGCAGTATTTTCAACAATAGTTCTATTTGCAGTTATGCTGACTCTATTCGCTACTGGAATAATAAGAGTTGGCAGCAGAATGCGTTCTATCTGCTTTGGTTTAACGATTGGAGCTCTTGCTATAGTTCTATTGATGAGCTTGTTTAGTCTATTTGTTGATTACCAGCAATACTTAGGAATTATGATTGGAGTTGAGGCATTCCTATTATTCTATGGTGTGATTACCTTATCCTTGAACTTTGCAGAGGCAAATGCTGTAGTAGAACGAGGTGCATCTAAAGGTGCAGAATGGTCTGTAGCATTAGGCTTGATGGTAAGTATTGTATACATCTATATTGAGGTAATTCGCTTGATTATGCTTATAGCTGCAAGAAGCGATAACTAAGAGAATTTAGAGGCAAAAAAATGCCTCTTTTTCTTTTTGCCTATTCATAAAATTTAGAGTTACATATATTAGAGGTGAGGAGGTAAAAATATGAATTTCACAGGCTCTAATTTTAATTCCTGTGGATGTGGATGTAATGACCAGAACTTTGGATGCCCAAAATCAGCTCCTACATTTCAACAATGCAATCAGGTTGTTCAGACTTGTAATGTAGAAGATGTGCCTCATTATACGAATTATCACACACATGTAGTACTCAACTAAAGTGTAATAAATTTTTCTAAAATTTTTAAATATTCTTTAGTAAATTTAAAATAAAAAAATAAAATATTCAAATATGGTATTTGAAAAAAAATAAAAAAATATATGCTTCAAAATATGTTCCCGCAAGAAGGAGAAAAAAATCCAAAAATTAGATTTGATGAATTCACTGATGATTGGGAACAGCGTAAGCTAGGAGATTGCACATTTTTATCTGGAAAAAAGAATAAAAATAATTTAAATTTAGAACCATATGCAATAACAAACGAACATGGATTTATACCACAAAATAAAGCGCATGACGAGTTTGGGTATATGAAAGATACTGATAGAAGAGCCTATAATATTGTATCTAAAAATTCATTTGCATATAATCCTGCAAGAATAAATATTGGATCAATAGGTTATTATAAGGGAACTGAAAACGTGATTATAAGCTCACTTTATGAGGTGTTTCAAACTGTTGATTCAGTTTATGACCCTTTTTTATGGCAATGGTTTAAAACAAAAGATTTCCAGAATTGGATTATACGTTTACAAGAGGGTAGCGTTCGATTATATTTTTATTATGATAAGTTGTGTGAATGTATAATAAAAATGCCAAAACTGGAAGAACAGATTAAAATAGCAAATTATTTAACCAATATTGACAACCTCATCACTCTTCACCAGCGAAAGTGTGATGAATTAAAAAAAATGAAA
>UQGR01000046.1 GCA_900540705.1 uncultured Mollicutes bacterium | reverse complement strand
TTTTGCAGATGCCTGTTTTACAAGGGAAAGCATACCGGGACCTGCCAGTGAAGTAAGGAACTGTGTGCGTCTGTAAACAGAAGAAAAGAGCAGAAAAAAAATCATGCATAATATTTCAAAAAATATTAAAGTCCGCTTCATGCAAAGATACTCCTCATAAAAATATCCCTCTGACTCCGGAACACAGGGTGTGAATATCTGTGTCAGAATGAAAGAGACAGCAGGTGGCAGATGTAATCATTACAGTATATGAAAAAAAGAAAGCAATTCATACCGATTTATTGTATAATAGATTCTGCAAAATATCGAAGAAAGAATTTACGGAGATTGAGATGAAAAAGAAACGGACAAAACTGCTGGTTTTCTTTGCACTGGCAGGAATTTTAGTGCTTTTTTATATGATAGGAGAGTCTTATTGTGAGGGACTGTCCAGGGGGAGCAGTCTGGAAGAGAAGAATGAGGTGATGTGTAAATATAAATACGATATGATCGTAGACAGTCCGAATTCTTCTTTCTGGCAAGCGGTTTATGATTGTGCACAGGAATGGGCGCAGAAGAATGATGCAATTCTTGAACTGAGAGGCAGTGGAAGAGAGAGCGATTACAGTAAGCTTGATTATATGAATATGAGTATTGCTTCAAATTCAGACGGGATCATCCTGCAATACAGTGGGGAGCAGGGACTGGAAGCGAAGATAAATGAGGCTGTTCAGAAAGGAATTCCGGTTGTCACTGTAATGGGAGATGCAGTTCACAGTAAGCGTCAGAGTTTCGTGGGTGTCAGTGATTATCAGCTTGGAAGTGTCTATGGCGAAAAGGTAGCGGAATATGTGACTGAGGATACGGAAAGTATTCTTATTCTGTTGAAGAAAAATATTGATGATATGAACCAGAGCCAGATATATACACAGATCAGCAATGCAGCCCAGGCAAAGGCAGGCTCTTTGCAAAATATCCAGATAACAGGAAAAAATCTTCGCTTAACCGGAACCTTTGAGACAGAAGAAGCGGTAACAGATATTTTTCAGCAGAGAGATAAAGTACCCGATATTCTTGTGTGTATGGATGAAGAGACTACAGAATGTGCACGTCAGGCAGTGCTGGACTTTAATCTTGCAGGAAAGGTTACAATCATAGGATATTACAGTTCCGAAGATATTCTTACAGCAGTGGAAAAGGGAGTAATCTCTGTTACCTGTGATGTGGATACAGAGCAGCTTGGCAGATACAGTATAGAAGCTCTGACAGCATATCAGAAGGATGGAAGGAAGTATGGGATGACCTGTGCCTGGGCAATGCAGGTAGATTATGATAAGCTTGTCTGTCTTATTGGGTCTCAAAGTGATACAGGTAGACAGATTAAAGAAGGACAGGAAATCGGTGTATCCGTTTTGACTAAACACCAAAAGGCGATTGCTGAGCATTTTGGAGAAGAGCACTCTTCCTCCTTTGATAAATTTGAGGGTGTGACCTACACAGCAAAGGGATCTTCCCTATTGATTCCGAATTCTGCGAGAGCTATGGTCTGTCAAGTGATTGAGGTTCTTCACCTAAAAGGGATTGAAGAGGACCAGCTTGTCTATGTATCTGTGAAAGAGAGCCAGGAGAATTCTTCTGAGTTCTTACATTATGGAGAAATGTAATGTATACTGCTGATTTACACTGTAAGGGAGAAACGGTAGATACAGCCCTATATAATCTTAAACAGGCGTTCATCTTAGCCAGAAGGTCTAAAGAAAAGGCAGTATGCTTGATTGTAGGCTATGGAAGTACAGGTGGCACCCATAAAATTAAAACTGCTGTCCTTCTTGAGCTAGAAAGGCTAGCCAACCACAAGCAGATTAAGGGGTATATTTTAGGGTCTGAGCTGGATATCTTCAACCCTAAATATCAAACTCTGTGTGGTAGAGAGTGGATTGATGAAGCCTGTTTCAAAAGAAAAAATCCAGGAGAGGTAATTGTGATTTTATGAAGTATGAAACAACTGTCAAAGGTCTAGAGCTTTTTGACGCAACCATAGAGAATGTTGCAGATATTTTAGGCTTAATTAAAGAGATAGCAATCTATGAAAAAATGCTTAATGAGGTAACGGCCACTGAGGAAAGCCTTAGAGTCTCCTTGTTTGAGAAAAAGAGAGCTTTTGTGGTTTTAGCAAAGTATAATCAGAGGATTGTTGGCTATATGCTGTACTTTTTTAATTATTCTACCTTTGTTGGGGATGCAAATCTTTATTTAGAGGACTTATTTATCTTAAAGGAATACAGACATCTGGGAATAGGCTCTGCTTTTTTTAAGGTTCTTGGGCAGATTGCCTTAAAGGAAAATTGTAAGAGAATCGACTGGGTCTGCCTAGATTGGAATGAGCCTAGTCTTAAATTTTATAAGTCTTTAGGGGCAAAACGTTTAGACTACTGGGTGGTGCACCGGCTAGAGGAGCAGGAAATCCAAAAACTGGCGAAATAGCTTCTTAACTAAAGCGCTTTATGATTTTACTAATTGGTCAGTTTATGGTATAATTGAAAGGCTGATAAGGAATAGTGATGCAATATGAAAGAAATTAAGCAATTTGATGTCGTAATATTAGGTGGAGGACTAGCAGGAATCTATACTGCCTTAAATCTAGATGAAAGCCTCCATGTCGGCTTGTTTGTAAAGGATGCGATTGAACGAGGGTCTTCCAATTTAGCTCAGGGGGGAATCGCTGCTGAGGTAAACTGGGATGAAAAGAAGATACAGGAACACTATGAGGATACCTTGCGTGCTGGATCCTATATCAATGATCCAGTTGCGACAAGAGCTCTTGTAGAAGAGGCTGGAAAGAATATTAAAAGACTTCTGGAAATAGGCGTACAGTTTGATACAAATGAGGATGGAAGTCTAGTTACGACATTAGAGGGAGGGCATCGTAGTCGACGGATTCTTCATGCAGGTGGTGATGATACAGGTGCGCATATGATGCATGACTTGCGAACTACACTTGCTCAGCATAAGAATATTGATGTTTATGAGGATGAAATGGCCATAGAGCTTCTTCATAATGATAATAAGGCGCTTGGTGTGATTGTAATCAACCAACAGAATGAAGAGGTTTATGTTCTGGCAAATAAAATCATTTTAGCAACAGGTGGCATTGGAGGAATTTACAAAAAATCTACCAATGAAAAGATTGCCTGTGGCGATGGTATTGCAATGGCACATCGGGCAGGTGTAAGGATTAAAAATATGGAATTTGTCCAGTTTCACCCAACTGGCTTTTATGTAGAGGATCAAATTGGTAAGACCTTTTTGATTAGCGAGGCTGTTCGTGGAGAAGGTGGAATTCTTAGAAATATTGAGGGAACACGCTTCATGGAAAAATATGATAAAGAACGTATGGAGCTTGCCCCAAGAGATGTCGTTTCTCAGGCAATTCACCGAGAAATGTTTGATACTTGGTCTGATCATGTTTATCTAGATATTACTCATAAATCTAAGGATTACTTGATTAAGAGATTTCCAACCATCTATCAGCATTGTTTAGAATATGGTATTGATATTTCTAAGGACTATATTCCCGTGGCCCCTGTAGAGCATTTTCTATGTGGTGGTATTGACACAGATGCTTATGGTCATACAAGTATGGAAAACCTATACGCGATTGGAGAATGTGCAAACACTGGCGTACATGGTGCGAACCGTTTAGCCTCCAATTCCTTATTGGAATGTATTGTGTTTGGAGGAAGAGTTGCTGAGGAAATCAATCAAACGAAGGATAGCTTTGGTAAAATTGATGTTGTCTTACCAGATATGGTATTTACTCATAAGAAATATAATTTTAAGGATATCCGAGTTGAAATTCGAGATGTTATGAGCAAATATGTCTTCATTGTTCGCAAGGAAGAGGATTTGTTGCTGGCAAAAAAATTGCTAACTCGTCATTACAATAATTTAAAGAAAATTAATGTATTTTCTAGATATTATTATGAAACGATTAATATGGTAACTGTCGCGTTACTAATCATTGATCAAGCATTAGAAAGAAAGGAATCCATTGGCTGTCATTGCCGATTGAACTAGGTGAAACAATGAAGGAAGAAATTGTGAATATTATACAGAATGCATTACGAGAGGATATGCCTAGTGGAGATATCACTACGGACAATTTAATACCAGATGGACATCAATCTAAGGCCTACTTTATCATGAAAGAGGAAGGGATAATTTCGGGTGTATCCGTAGTAGAACAGGTTTTTAAGCAGGTGGGAGGTCAGTATACTCTTAGCTTTACTGTAAAGGATGGTGACCATGTTTCTAATCGTCAGGTGATTGGAACTGTAAATGGAGATACAAAAACGATATTAAAGGCAGAGCGTGTCTCTTTAAATCTTTTACAGAGGATGAGTGGTATTGCAACGACTACAGGAAGATATGTTGAAAAGCTCAGAGGAAAGTGTAAAATTTTAGATACAAGAAAAACAACCCCAAATCTAAGAATTTTAGAGAAGCAGGCTGTGGCTGATGGAGGTGGAACTAACCACCGCTATTGTCTGTCTGACATGGTTATGATTAAGGATAATCACATTGACGCAGTAGGTTCCATCTCTAAGGCTGTCGCTTTAGCAAAAGAGAAAACCAGTGGCGTAAAAATTGAGGTAGAGGTGGAAACTCTTCCTCAGTTTGAGGATGCATTAAACACAGATTGTGATATCATTATGCTTGATAATATGTCAAATGAGGTTATGGCAGAATGCGTTAGACGGAACCATAATCGCAAGCAGCTTGAGGCTTCTGGAAATATGTGCTTAGAAAGAATTGAAGAGGTATCAGAGCTTGGCGTGGATTTTATATCTGTTGGTGCGTTGACCCACTCCGTAAAGTCTTTGGATATATCCTTGAAGTTTCATGAAGTGGAGTAGAGATCAGTGAATTATATAGAAGAAATTAAAAGATTAAAAAAAGAAAAAAATGCCTGTATTTTAGCTCATTATTATCAAGAGCCTGAAATTCAGGACATTGCGGATTATTTGGGAGACAGCTTAAAGCTTGCCCAAATTGCCATGACGACAGATGCCGATATCATTGTGTTCTGTGGAGTTCATTTTATGGCAGAGACAGCTAAGATTTTAAATCCTGGGAAAAAGGTTTTACTTCCAGTGATGAAGGCAGGCTGTAAAATGGCAGATATGATTTCTCCTTCCGCACTAAGGCGGTATAAGGAGGAACATCCCAATACGAAAATTATCACCTATGTGAATAGTACGGCAAGTGTTAAGGCATTGAGTGATTGTGTCTGTACCTCCACAAATGCTTTAAAAATCATCAATCATTACCTAGACCAGAAGCAGGAAATATTATATTGTCCTGACCAGAACTTAGGAAAATATGCCATGCAGCAGGGCGGTGTCAAATTTGATGTTTGGCCAGGCTGTTGTCCAATTCATCATTTCTTAGACCGTAAAAAAGTACTAGAGATGAAGAAGAGATATCCGAATGCTTTACTGATTGCCCATCCAGAATGTAAACTAGATATTTTGGAGTTGGCAGATTATGTGGGTTCAACCAAGCAGATGCTGGATTTTACAAAGGATAGTGAGGCAAATGAATTTATTGTCTGTACGGAAAAGGGCGTTCTGCATGCTATGGAGAAGGCTTCTCCTTCCAAAAAATTTTATTTAGCCAGCAATACGCTTTCCTGTTCTAATATGAAATATACCACTTTAAAGGATGTCTATGAGTGTCTTTCTAAGGAAACCAATGAAGTATTTGTTGAGGAGCAGATTGCAACGGATGCGAAAAAAGCATTAGATAAGATGCTTGAATTATCTTGATTTTTATAGAAACTGAAACCTATTTCAGTTTCTTTCATTTTATATTTTAAGGAGTTAACTATGAGTGTTTTAAAAGTTTCTGATGTTTCCTTTTCCTTTGGAAACAGAACCATTTTAGAGAATGCCAGCTTTGTTTTACAAAAGGGCGAGCATGTTGGTTTAATTGGCCTCAATGGGGAAGGAAAGTCTACCTTTATCAAGATGATAACTGGAACACTTACGCCAGATCAGGGGAAGATTGAATGGTGTAAAAGAATAACAACAGGGTATTTAGACCAATATACAAGCCTTACGAAAGGCAAAACCATTCGTGAGGTTTTACGTGAGGCCTTTCAATCCATGTATGATTTGGAAAAGGAAATGAATCAGCTATATGAAAAGATGTGTGACTGTAGTGAAGAGGAGATGGAGGAGCTTCTTGAGGAAACTGGTGAAATTCAGTCTGAGCTAGAATCCTCTGGGTTTTATGCGTTAGAGGCTAAAATTGAAGAGGTAGCTAACGGCTTAGGGCTTGGAGAATTAGGATTGGACCATGATGTGGCTAACTTAAGTGGTGGACAAAGGTCTAAGGTCTTGTTAACTAAGCTACTCTTAGCCCAGCCTATGATTTTAATTTTAGATGAACCTACGAACTTTTTAGATGAGGCTCAGGTGAACTGGCTAAGAACCTATTTGGAAAATTATGAAAATGCTTTTATTTTAGTTTCCCATGATGTGGAGTTTTTAAATCGTGTAGTTAACGTCATTTATCATATGGAGGATGGAACGTTGACAAGATACACTGGAAATTATGATGGCTTTATGCAAATGTATGAGCTGAAGAAGCGACAACAAAATATTGCCTATGAGAAGCAGCAGAAGGAAATTAAGGATTTAAAGGAATTTATCGCCAAGAACAAGGCCAGGGTTGCTACTACAGATTTAGCGAAATCCAGACAAAGACGCTTAGATAAAATGGAGATTATTGATAAGGCCAAGGAGCAGGTAAAGCCTAACTTTAAGTTTAAGGAAAGCGGTGCCTCTGGAAAGTTTGTTTTAACAGCTACGGATTTAGTGATTGGTTATGACACACCATTATCCTCTAAACTCAATTTTACGATTGAGCGTGGAAAAAAGGTAGTGATCAAGGGAGCCAATGGAATTGGTAAGACGACGCTACTTAAAACACTGTTGGGATTGATTCCACCTCTATCAGGAGAATGTAAGTTAGATTATAACATCCATTATGGATACTTCGCTCAGGAGGAATCCAATTCTAAGAACACAGCCCATGAGGAAATCTGGCAGGAATATCCAGCGATGACAAATGCCGAGGTTAGAGGGGCTTTAGCGGCCTGTGGCTTGAATAAGGATAAAATAGAGTCCTTGATGATGGTTCTTTCTGGTGGAGAGGCTGCCAAGGTTAGACTATGTAAGATTATGCTGAAGGAATGTAATACGTTGATTTTAGATGAGCCAACCAATCATTTGGATGTGTTGGCTAAGGAGGCGTTAAAGGAAGCGTTGATTGCCTTTAAGGGAACCATAGTCCTCGTATGTCATGAGGCAGAATTCTATCAGGGGTTGGTCACAGATGTTTTAGATGCAGAACAATGGACGACTAAAATTCTTTAGTTGTTTTGAAATAAGGAAAAGAGGTGGGGGCAATATGCATAAGGAATTTAAAAATGTAGAGGTAAACTATGAAGCAGACGCCTTAGTAGAAATTGACAATAAAAAATACAAAATTCATGGCTGTATTATGGGAGAAGATATCCTTGTAGAAACAGAGGGAAAATATCCTTCTTTAGTCAAGGTTTTAAAGCCAAGCGAGCATAGAATATTAGATGGCTGTCCTTATCAAAAGGAATGTGGTGGCTGTCAGTTTATGCATATGAGCTACGCCTATGAAATCGAGCAAAAAAAGAAATACTTAAATGATTTATTTAAAGGGATAAAGGGAATTCCGCCGATTGATGTTATTTCTACCTTTGAGCCTCTTCATTATCGCAACAAGAGTCAAATGAGCTACAAGCTATCTAAGACAAAGCAGGTGGTATGTGGGTTTTATGAGGAATATTCTCATCGTCTAATTCCTGTGGTAGATTGCCAGCTTCAGGCTAAGGCTGCCAATAAGACAATTGTAGCTTTAAATAAAATTTTAACAAAGCATAAAATAAAGCCCTATGATGAAAAGACTAGACAGGGTGTAATTCGACACGTTTACGTCCGGTATGGCTATCAGACAAAGGAAGTGATGCTGATATTAGTGACCAATGGGGAGATGTTTCCTGGAAGAAGTAATGTGGTTAAGGATTTACTTAAGGAAAATTTGAATTTAACAACCATTGTGCAAAATTTTAATGCTAGAGATACCTCTATTGTTTTAGGAGATAAAAATAAGGTCCTTTATGGGCCAGGGTTTATTTATGAAAAGGTAGGGAATTTTAAATTTAAAATATCACCAAATAGTTTTTTTCAAATTAACTCCCTAGGAATGAAGCAATTATATAGCTTAGGCTTAAAGGCTGCTGATATAAAAGATACGGATATAGTGTTAGATGCGTATTGTGGAGTTGGAACGATATCCCTATTTGCCTCAGCCTATGCGAAGCAGGTAATTGGGGTGGAACTCAATCGTCAGGCCATTGCAGATGCTAAGCTGAACGCAAAAATTAACCAGATTGATAATGTGGCATTCATTTGTGATGATGCAACAAACTATATGACTCATTCTGCTAAGGCAAGAGAAAAGATTGATATCGTAATTATGGATCCTCCAAGAGAAGGATCAACCAAGCAGTTTATTAATGCGATAGGATACTTAAAGCCTAGAAATGTCATTTATATATCCTGTAATCCAGAAACATTGAAAAGAGATTTATATCAGTTTTTTGAGAATGATTATGTTGTAAAAAGTATAACAGGATTCGATATGTTTTCTAGGACTAAGCATATTGAGTGCGTGATAAGACTAGATCTAAATCAACCTAAAAAGTAGAAAAAAGAGCTAAAATCACCAATTTTGATAAAATAGACCCTACAAAGTAGAATCTACACCCTTTTTTTTGATGTGTCTACTTTATAGGGTCTATTTTAATTTTAGTAAGTGCGTTTATATAAGAAGTCGTCTAATAGGGTGAAGAACTATACAAACCTTACGGAGGACAACTTATGTCAAAAATCACATTGAAGTATGAGTTTGGAGGTAAAGGGAACTTTTTAAAAATTTAAGTAGAAAATCTGACATCCAAACTCAACATTAAATCAAACAAACTAATAGAGAGGTTTGGAAAAAAAAAACAGTCAAAGACATATTGTTAAATTCTCTTTAAATAGAGATTGTCTTGTAGATGAAACTTCAGATCCCTTAATTAAAAGAATCCAACAAGAAAGAGAAGAATGCTTAAAAAAAGGGCTAGCTTTATTATCAGAAACCTTATCCAATTTAACCCCTCAACAAAGAGAAGTTTTTCAATTAAAAGAATAATTATACCCTAGTATCAATCGCAAATCTCAAAGGAACTACTCGTTATGCAGTCCAACAACACTTCAAGTTATGAAGAAGCTTCGTAATTTCTAATCTTAATATCTTTTTTAAAAGTTCTTTCCAATTCTTAAAGGAGGTGGTGCCATATAATCTGATATAAAAGCATCTAACCAACACAGATAAATTGTTAAAGCTTAATAGGAAAAAAGAAAGTAAGAAAATTACAAGGGAGAAGTAAGGCACATTTAATTAGGGCAGGAGGTGAAGGTGCTGAGAAGAACCTATTTGATTACTTGTTTAGAAGTAAAGAGAATTACTCATTTAATCAGTTGATTTACTAAATATCTTTTTAAAAATCTAGCACAATTTTAGTTTCTATTCCTTGATTTTAAATTCTATGATTTTTACCGTTTTTTTAAATTCTTAACAAAATTTGATATTATTTACCATTTTTTTCTATTTGACATACTTCGACATTGGTTTTCAGTATAATTAATATATCAGAAAAATACAAGGAGAAAAAGAATGGCATATCATTTGAATTTATCAGCAGAAAAAATTTTTTAAATTAACTATATCTTATACTTTTTTTGGAGGAAAAATGATAAGATTCAAAAGAATTAAATTTTCAAATTAATAATAAAAAAATAATTTAAAGGAGTAATTTAAAAATGATTAAATTTAAGAAAATAGGTATATTTGCTGTAATTTTTTCCATATTTTTAACAGCATTTTCAATAACATCAAATGCTCAAATAGTAGATGAAAAAAGTGATAAAGGCTATAAAGAACATCCATATTACGAGCCGCTATATGATGATTTATATGATGATTATTCAAGTGAACTTGAGGGCTTTTCATCTACTTATTCAGTTGATGCTACGATAGACGAATATGAGAGTAATGACTCATTTGCTTCTGCAACCTTGTTATCACCATCATTCTCTGGCACATCTGTTCCTTATGATTATAATAAAACAATATATGCTACATTGCATAGAAATGAATGGTTATGGGGCTTGTGGAAGAGAGAAGTAGATGAAGATTACTATAAAATTCAAGTTTATGGCAAAGCAAAGTTGAAAATTAATTTAGATAATATCCCACAAGATTGTGATTACGATTTGGAATTATATGAATTTGATAATGTAAAATATTGTGAAGAAGATGATATTTCACTTATTTCATACTCAAGATACACAGGAACTTATAGAGAAAAAATTGAAAAAGATATATTACCTAATGTCTATTTTATAAGGGTGTATTCCTATAAGGGATTTGATGCACAAAATAAATATTTATTGAATATTGATGTTGATTATCAATATAATAATGAATCAATTTCAGATTTGAAATATACCAATGGTGCAGGAGCTGCAATGTGGATTTCTGATTATGATCCATTTGGTATAGGTCCATTTACAACTACATCTAAAGAGGAAATAGGTTATTTTTCAAGTAGTAGTTCATATTCTGCTTATAAGATTGGTCATCCCTTTACAAGTATACTAAAAGGAAGAGATGAAGTTTTGCATGCATCTATATTTATTTGGGATAAAGATTTAAGGTTAGCATTGAATGAAATAGTCAAGCAACTAATTGTTGTTACCGAAAAAGAACTTGCATCAAATGAAAGAATTAGAATCGGGATTGAAACAACAGAAAATGTAATAAATGGGGTAGCATTGGTAGGAAGTGTTGTTCTTTCCGTCTATTCAGTTACGGAAGCAGCCGCAAAATATGCAGTGGAAGTGGCTTTAGGTTCCATAGGACTTTCAGTTACACCTGGAACATTAAATGGAATTTTAGAAGCCTTTATTCCATACGATAAGATAGAACAACAAAAAAATTACATATCATATTTAAGAGTATTATCAGCAGCATTAGAATGTAATAAAAATACTGATTCTAATGAGGTTGTTAGGATTGACTCAAAATATAAAATGGTTACTGAAAGTGCTATAGGAATTGTTCATATGGACTATATGCTTGATTTTACTCCAATGTATCAAGAATCTTATCTCTATGACAAAGATGTAATATCTGCTTATCAAGAGGGTGCATACTTTAATGGAACAGTTTATCCTATACAATCCTTGGAAGATGTTAAAAGGGCAAGACAAAAGAATCAAATAGAATTAGAAGAGGTTAACACAGGAGGAAATACTCCTATCCAACTTAATTATCCAAAGATAGATTCTATTGACACTGGCCAGTATTATTGGTATAATTTCACAGCACCTGAAAATGGAGTTTATTGTTTTTTCACTCAAGGGGACACAGATACAGTAGGTGAATTGTTTCATAATATAGTTCCAGGTAGGCAAACAAAAGGCTGTATTCTATCTCATGATGATATTGATCTGGTTAATGGAAATAAAAACTTTAGAATTGAGTATTCTTTGTATAAAGGGCAAACAATTTATATAAGAGTACATGGTTTTAATTGGACAAGGACGGGATTATATCTATTTCAAGTTGAAAAAATTCGAGAATTAGAACTCACTACTGAAGTTATCAGCAAAGAAAAATTGAATTATAGAGAGGAATATGTTGATAGTCCTGAGACTACGGGGGTAACACTTGATTCTGGCTTTGATTTTACTACAAAAAGATTAAGATGTGGATATATCTCTAATAACTATTTAACTTTATCTGCAAAATGTAAAGATGCTGGAGTTGCATATTTGGAATTTGATTTTAATCAAAGAATTCAATCATTTAATTTTGATATGGCAATTTGGAGTACAGATGAAAGATTAAATAAAGATTCATATATTATATTTGAAATAAAAGATTCCCATGGTAATTGGAGCACATATTATACTTTTGACGTTACAAGTCTTTCCAAAAATAAAGATATTCTTAATTCATTTAATTTTGATTTTACTGAAGGTGTTTATGGTACTAGAATAACAGTCGTAACAAATTTAGTAACCTCTACAAAAAATTTAGGAAGAGTAGTTTTAGATAATATAACTCTAACGCATTAATTTATGATGGAAAAACATACTTGTGA
>UQGR01000045.1 GCA_900540705.1 uncultured Mollicutes bacterium | reverse complement strand
TTTTTAATAACCGTAATTATATGACTTTTTATATTCTATATAAAAGCAAATTCTCTTTTTACGATATAGTATAAAAAGAGAATTTTTTAAATCAAAAGCGGTTCGACACAATTCGACAGGCCGAAAAAACATTTTATTATATACTATATTATATAAAATGTCTTTTCATAAAATTAAAAAAAATTTGGAACTTATTAAGGAGGTTAAAATCATGAAAAAATTTATAATATTTTTAAGTTTAGCCTTAGTTGCTTTCTTCTTCCATTTTAACTCTATGGCAAAAGAGGAGAACATTGTCTATTCCATAGGTAAATATGAAAATTCAAAAGTGACTATAAATCACGACGATTCACAAATAAATTTATCTTATTTTCCCAAATATTATATTTCTGACTATTATGATTATGGATTTTACTTATTTGATGTATTAGAAAAAAATATAGACAACATCTATGAAATTAAATGTATAACCAAAAATGCCAATTATGATTATAAGATAACTCAAACCAACGGCAAAGATTTAAACCTTTATAATACCTTAGAAATTATTACAATTCCAGATAAAGTATTAAATATTTGTTATATACCATTAGAAAAAGAAGACTTTAATTTTTTATTCAAAAATGCAGAAACAATAAATTTTTCTGAAAATTCAGAGTTAGTAGAATGCCTTAAACAATCTTTATCCTTTGAATTTATGTTTAAATCTCACTTGGCTTCACAAAGAGAAAATACAACCGCTCTCAAAACACAGGATATAACACGAGATTTTCAAAATTCTAATACATATTGCAATAAAAATAACACTGTAAAATATGGGGCTTGTTCCGAATATACCTCAACTAATAGCTGCATAGATCAATTAAAAAAAGAAAATAAGTGTTTTATGGGTCAAATATTTAATAGAAAACAATTTACTGATTGCCCATTAGTATACGTTATTCCCAAAAAATATTTTATGACTAGAGGTATATACTCCTATATTGGCCCTGAATATGGTTTTTATATAAATACCTACCAAGATACAGGAAATGACAATATGTCCAATTTTATAATTTTTGATATTCAAACAAAAAAGAAAGCATATAATCAAAATGGAGAAGTCATTGTTAAACCTATTTTAACAGGATACACAAAATATAAAAGAGATAGCCAGATTGTAACATATGAAGTCGATACAAGTAACTTAGCCTTAACAAATATAAATTTAGCAGTTAATTTATATAACCAAACAGAAAAAAACATAGGGGATGAGGGTTACATCCCAGAACAGGATTATGGGTATGCCTTTAAAGGCTTTGGTATTGAAGCAAAAGCTTCTGAAAAAGAAGCAGGCAACTCCACTTCTCCAAATTTTCTTTTGGCTAAGCTTACTGCCATTGGTTTAAAGTTTATTCCCAAAATAGGTCCATATGTCAGTTTAGGAGTTAATACAGCTATTACTTTAATCGAAAATTTTTATAAAGAAGAGTCTAAAACACAATATCAACATTTAATAAAAAATGATACATCCTATTACGCCAATACCTTCTCTCTAAATTCTTCTGATAGTATTTATTCTATGATAAAAGAATATGGAAATATAGTAAAAGGAATAAATGCAAATTTGCAACAGGAAGAGGATGAAATAGAACTTGATACAAATAATCCCCTACTTTACAAGGCTAAGAATGATGATTATTTTAAACTTACTTATACATTATTTCAACATTCTGCAGATGTCTGTTGGGATACAACGATACTTTCTAATCTCTCCTTAGATATTGTTGAAGATAATACCTATAAATTTCATAACACTTTTGGAGGAGAAATAATAAATAAAGATACAGTAACCGGTAGTTGGATAGATAGTTTTAATGAGAATCCAACGGTAAAAGAAACTACTATGTATTTAGATAATGTTTACTCTGTAGAGTATGGCATTGATAATTACCAATTATTAAATTTTTCTCCGATTTATTCAGGGAATTATTGCTTTGAAACTTATAATACAGAGTCTGATACTATTATGCAATTATTAAAGAATGGCACCCTAATTACTACAAATGATGATGGTGGTTCTTATATAAATTCTAATAATGCAAAACTATGCTCTAAAATAAATTGGAATTTGGAATATGGCAATAAATACACGATTAAAATATATGGATATAATGGAAAGGGTGGTTATTGCAATGTTAGGGTTAAAAAAATGGCTTCTAATTTAAAAGAATTTGTCGAAGATAGCTTTATTTGTAATTCTAACAATTATACTAGTGAATCATATTGGCAAGAATTTGTTCCAAATAAAACTGGATACTATTCTTTTAGTGTTAACTCATCCGAATGCTCTGTAGAGCTTACACTTTATGATTGGAATCATAATCGTCTTGCAAGCGATTTTTATGCAAGCTATTCAGGAAGAGTGATACTTTATTTATACTTAGAAGCAAATCAAAAATATTTTGTTCAATCAAAAATACATGGATATATGGGAAGAAGTTATACCTTTGAAGTATTCACCCTATCTATACCATTTATTTTAAAACCTTCAGAATTTTATTCTGAGCAATTTTATCTAGACGAAGGGTATCCTAACACTCTTTATACCATCGTCGTCTCTGATACAAAAAGCTATTCTTTAGGACTTCATCTTATACAAGGTTATAATTATTTACATTTAAGATTATATAATGAAAATTTTGAAAGAATACATGCTGAAAGTTTTTTAGGAAAATCATATATGCCAATAAATGTTACACTAACCAAGAATAAATGTTATTATTTATATATTCAGCGAATACCAAATATAACGGATTTAAACGTAACACAAACACAAGCCAATATATTTTTACAAGGAGTTTAATATTATATGACTAAATTAAAATGGAGCGGAGTAAACTTATTATTTTCTTTAATTTTTTTAATTCTTTGCTTTGCAGGGGAATCACCTACAGAATCAAGAGAAAACCAGTTTTTATATAAATATGTTATTTTGTTTAGTATTGATTTATTTATTTTATTTATAGTATGGTTTCTTTTTATATTATTTAATAAGAAAAATGTTTCTTTTGCCCTTAGCGATTCATATAAAAGAATAAATTATATTTTTGGGGGATTAGCCTTTCTAATCATCTTAATAAAACTTATTTTTTTCAATTACACATTATTTACTGCCCGTGACACTTACCATTGCCTTTTAGATATCAACATCATTTTTATCTTGCTCTGTAATATGGTATACACCACGATTCTTTTATCTGAAATCCGAAAGGAAAAAAATATTTATCAAAAAAGAAATAGTAAACTTTATCAAATAATAGGATTATGTGCTCTATTATCTTTCTCTTATATGCTGAATATGTTCACTATGAATACCATAGCTGAACTATTTAATTACAATATAGAGTTTACATTTTCTAATATTTTTTGTGCAGTTAATGGTTTAATACTATTCTTAATATTACTGATTTTTAATATTATCATAAGAAAAACGTCGTTCTATTATATAAACCAAGATAAAATTAAAATTTTTAATTACTGTATCATGGGAATGGGAGTCTTCTTTATATTATTTGATTTTATAGTAAATTTTGCTATAACGCTTACTGCAGAATATATTGGATATGTTATTTTAAGTTCTCTTTCTATGTTTATCCTTGCTTGGATGTTGTTTTTTACAGTAATAAGTATCATTAAAGTGACAAAAGAAAAAATTATATAGTAATTTAAAAAGCTACCCATTAGTATTTTTGGGTAGCTATTTTTTTTATAATTTTATGGCTTCCTCACTAGAAAGCTTTCTTTTTTGATCTTCGTTAATTAATTGTTCAATTACAAGATCAAGCTTACCATCAATAACAGCATCCAAACGATTGATGGTAAAACCAATTCTATGGTCTGTAACTCTGTTTTGAGGATAATTATAAGTTCTTATTTTCTCAGAACGATCACCACGTCCAATTAGGGATTGCCGTTCTGCTCCTTCTTTTTCTTCCTTTTCTCTCACAATTTGATCATACATTCTCGTCTTTAATAGTTCCAAAGCTGCTGCTTTATTTTCGTGCTGAGAACGATAGGTTTGACAAGCTACAAACATTCCAGTAGGAACGTGGGTAACCCGCACTGCGGAATAGGTTGTATTTACGCCCTGTCCACCTGGACCAGAAGAACAAAAGGTGTCTACTCTAATTTCATTCATATCCAATTCAAAATCAATTTCAGAGGCTTCTGGCATAACTAATACTGTAGAAGTGGAAGTGTGGATTCTGCCTTGTGCCTCTGTAGCTGGAACACGTTGAACGCGATGAGCCCCAGATTCATATTTTAAATTAGAATAAACCATATCTCCACTGACCTTAAATTGTATTTGAGAATACCCTCCCATTTCGGAAGGCATTGCATCTAAAACTTCAATTTTCCAGCCCTTAGATTCAGAATATTTACTGTACATTCTAAATAAATCTCCAGCAAAAATATTTGCCTCATCGCCACCAGCAGCGCCTCTTATTTCTACAATAACATTTTTTTCATCATTTGGGTCTTTTGGTAATAGAAGAATTTTTACTTCCTCTTCAATTTGTGAAATTCTAGCAATCGCTTCTTCTAATTCTAGGGAAGCCATTTCTGCCATCTCAGGATCCTCAGAATTCTTCATTTCTTTTAAATCGGAGAGTGAATTTTCTAATTTCACCTGTTCCCTATAGAGCATTACCGGTTTCTCAAGACTTCTTTGTTCCTTAGATAATTCGGTTAGCTTTTTTATGTCACAAACAACTTCTGGATCAGATAAAAGACGATTTACTTCTTCATATCTTTCATCCATTATTTTTAAACGGTCTAGCATCTTATAACTCCTTATTCATCTTGCTTTTCTTTAAAGCGGGCATATTCTCCCGTAAAGATAAACGGTAACCCCTCATGGGTAGAACCAGAACGGTTCTTAGATATAATTAAATCTGCCTCATTTTTTCTCTCAGAGGCTTTATTATAGTAATCCTCACGATACAAAAACATAACAATATCTGCATCCTGCTCAATAGAACCTGAATCACGTAAATCTGACATAATTGGTCGCTTGTCTTCGCCTCTTTGTTCTACTGCACGAGAAAGCTGGGATAAGGCAAGAACCGGAACATTCAATTCTCTAGCCATCAGCTTGAGACTTCTAGAAATTTTAGAAATGCGCTCCTGCTGAGAGGCACGTGTTCCACTACTATCGCTTTCAATCAGCTGAAGATAATCTATTACAACAAAATCTAAGGATGAATCACTAGCAAGCTTACGACATTTTGCTCGAATAGAGGATATTGTAGAATCAGAGGAATCATCAAAATAAAGATTCAATTTTCCTAATTTATTACAAGCCGTGTTAAAACGCGTCCAATTGTTTTTATCGCCAATATGTCCACTCTTAATATAATTTAAACGAATATTGCTCTCACAGGCAACCATACGCTCAACCAACTGCTCTGCAGACATTTCCAGGGAAAAGATGGCTACTGTTGCAGTGCTAGATTTATTTTTTCTAGCAACATTGACTGCTAAATTCATTGCCATTGCAGATTTACCCATTGCAGGTCTTGCAGCTAAAATAATAAGCTGCCCAGGCTGAAATCCTTGCGTATATTTATTCAGAGATCCAAATCCTGTATCTAGTCCAATGACTTCATCTGTTCTACTGGCATTCTTTTCCGTATTAGACATAACAGCTTTACTAACAACAGATATAGGCTTAAAACTATCTACTCTACGTCTTTTAGATAATTCAAAAATTTCTTTCTCCACAGAATCAACATATTCATAAGCCTCAATCTTGGCATTATACCCATCCTGAGCAAGTTTTGTCAGCTTGTTGATTGTTACTCTCTTTATGGCTGCTTCACTAACCAGCTTATAATAGGATTCAAAATTTAACGTTGAATAGCTATAATCCGCAATAGAGGAAATATACTGCATTCCTCCACACTGCTCTAAAAGATTTGTTGCCTGTAAGGTAGAAACGACAGTTGTTACATCAATGCTCTTACCTTCCTTAGAAAGATTGAGCATCGTACGATATATCAAGCGATTCTTAGCGTCATAGAAATCATCTGGAATCAAAATATCTGAAAGCTCTACTATTAAATTTTCATCAATAAAAATACACCCAATTAAAGCAATTTCTGCTTCAATATTGCATGGTATACTAAGCTTCTGTTCAGGCATACCCGTTCTCCTTATTTTTCGATGACATTGATTTCAAAGGTGGCAATAATATCCTTTTCTAAACGAACATTGGCAGTAAAGATACCTACAGAATTAATTTCAGCAGGAAGCTCTACCTTCTTCTTATCCAAATGAATTCCTGTTTGAGCTTCAAATTCCTCGCAAATATATTTTGTAGTAATATGGCCAAAATTCTTACCATCGGCTCCAACCTTAATGTAAACAGAAATAAACTTATCTTGAATTTCATTCTTTAATTTTTCTAAAACATTTCGACGGTTTTCATTGTTGATTCTTTCTTGTTCTTGTGCAGCAGCAAGCTTCTTTAAATTCTCCTCTGTTGCCAGTAAAGCCAGCTTGTTGTTAATCAAGAAATTACCATACCCATTCGCAACATCTAAGATGTCATCCTTTTTTCCTTTGCCCTTTACATCCGCAACTAAAATAACCTTCATTTTACCATCTCCAGTATCTACATAATCTCTTTTTATAATTTGAATTAGACGCGCCTTTGCATCCTCTACTGTAATTCCTTTAATCTGAGTAGCGGCGGCATTAAAGTGCCCACCACCCTCCATTTCTTCCATGATGATTTGAACATTGATATTTTCTATACTTCTTGCTGAAATTCCTACCAAATCCTTATCAATACGGCCAATGGTAAAGGAAACCTCAATCCCTTCAATTGTCAGCATTTTATCAGAAATCTTGGCTAAAGTTGTACGATCAGGAATGATTTTATCATTAGGCTCTGCTACAATCGCAAATCTCTTTTCATAAATCATCGCATTTACCATAGCTTCTGCTAGCATACGCTCTTCCTCATAGGAGTCTCTAAGCATTCTTCTAATCAATACCATATCTGCTCCCATAGTGTTTAACGTAGAAGCGGCCTCAAAGGTTCTTGTACGGGTACGATACGTAAAATTATTTGTATCCACCACTATACCAGCTAGCATAATAGATGCAACTAATGGGTCAAGCTCAAAGCTCTTATTATAGAATAAAAACATTTCAGATACTAGCTCTACAGTCGAAGATGCAGACGTCTCAACATAATAGGATACAGTCTCTGTGTATCCAGCATCACTTGCACGATGATGGTCAATAACAGATACATTTTTAACTTGGGCTAAAATATCAGGAAACATAGCCAGTCTTGGAGACTGCGTATCTGTCATAATTAGCAAGGTATCAGCCTTAATTAACTCTTTTGCTTCTGCTTTGGTTATAAAGCCATTAAAAATTGCAGGATTGCTGTGGGCTTTAATTTTTTCGAATATCTTTTGTACTGTAGCATCTGCTAGCTTAGGCTCAAATACCATCTTACAGTTTTTGGTTGAGGTACTAGCGATGTACCAAACACCAAGCATAGATCCAATCGCATCACAATCCGCTAACTCATGACACATAATCAATACATTACTACTAGACTCAATTGCTTCCTTTAATGCCATAGTTTGAATACGAGCCTCGACTAACGTATTTTTCTCTAAGGAGTTGGTATTTCCACCAAAATATTGAATCTTCTGATTTTGAATATTGACAACTACCTGATCACCACCACGTTTTTCAGCAAGCTCTATTGCATTTTGTGCTAAAACAACCAATTCAGAGGCTTCTACATCAAAACAGGCAACACCCATAGACATACTAGCCTTAAGATGATTTTTATCAGAAATTTCACGTACGACATTCAACACAGAAAACTTATCTGCAATCATTTTATTTAAGGCCTCATGGTCAAAGACTGCCAGCATTTGATTATTCGATAAGGTTTCTAAGCAGCACCCATGACTATGAATCCAATCCGAGATTACACCCAGAATCTGTCCCTTTAAGTTAGATTGTTCCTGCATATCATATCGCTTTAAGGATTCCTCTAAATTATCAATATCTATCACTGCAAAAGCTGTAATACGATTATTATATCTTTTTAAGGTTTCCTCTCGATGTGTTACATCAAAGAAATATAAAATCCGATTCTCTACATTATGTACTACATCAAAGCATAAATCAAAGGCTTGAATCAGCATTTTTTCCTTTCCATCTAAGATTTCATCAATAAATCCTTCTGTAATAGAATCTAAGGAGCTATTAATCAAATTATCCTTAAATACCTGCTTTGCATAGTCATTTGCCCATTTGACCTCCATGCTAGAATCATATACGATAATTCCAATAGGAAGCTTTGTAAAAGCCTCATCTCCTGCAGCGGAAACATGGTGAGAAATGGAATTCCAAACATTTAATCTATTTTCAAGCCAGGTGATCTTCTCTACATTTTTCTTGTTTAATAATAGCATAATTAAAACAATGGAAATTGCTAAAGAGAAAATTGACAAAGACAAAAAAACAAAGAACCGAGTTAGGTCATTATGAAAATAATAAGTAAAATAGATGAATACTACTGTTACCCCTATAGATAGAATAGTAGCTATAAACTTTTTCAAATGCATTCACCTCTCTTCTAGTTTAACATTATATCAAAATATGGAACAATAATCAATCAAAGGCATAGGATTTCCTTAGAAAACCTTCATTTTTTTGTGTAGAAAATTCCAGCAAATTTTACTGAAAAAATAGAAAAATCACCAATAAAATGGTGATTAAACTATAATTTTATTTTCTGATTAAATAAAATTACTAATTATTTCTTTTCTAAGCTCTGAATATTCCCCATACCCTCTTGGCAAGTCATCCTCTATACAATACGTCTTATCCATGCGGCCATCCTTTAAAATATGTATTTGATGTCCCAAAAGAATTGCCTCATCAATATCATGAGTTACAAAAATCACAGTTTTAGGACTTTGATTCCACAAAGTACAAAAATATCGCATTAGCTTATGCTTTAACGTTAAATCCAAAGAGGAAAACGGCTCATCCATCAAAATCAATGGTGCATCATAGAGAAACGCTCTAGCTATAGAAACACGCTGAGCCTCTCCACCAGACAGCTGGTCTGGATAGAAATTCCCTTTATCTTCTATCTCCAAGTTTTGAAGTAAAGCTTTAATCTTCTCTTCACTTGCGGTTGGACAAATCAACTTTAGATTCCCTAGGACGGTTAAGGAAGGAATTAATCGTTCCTCCTGAAAGATATAAGAAAGCTTAGGTACACCTATAATTTGTCCCTGATACTCTGTCAATCCAGCAATCATCTTTAGCAATGTTGTTTTACCAACCCCACTCTCTCCTAAGATACAAGTGATTTTATCTTGGGGAATGTCAAGGGAAAAATGATCAAATAAAGGTTTATGATATGCCTTAGTTATTTCTTTGAGCTGAATCATATCGACACACCACCCTTTTAAATAATTTAATCAAAGCCTCACTGATTACACTCAGTATAACCGCTAGAATGGTAAGAGCAAACAGCTTCTCAATTTCAATACTTATCTTTGCATACTGCATCAATTTACCAATGCTGTTTCTAGTTTGGGCCATTGCCTCCGCAGCTATAATTAACTTGATGTTTAAGCTAAATCCTGTAGCACTATTTTCCAATATTCCAGGTAGTACCGTTGGAATATAAAATTTAAATATTTGATTCTTTTTAGAAACATGATAGATATTTGCCATTTCAACAAGCTTTTGGTCAATCTGTTTAAGACTCGTCAAAAAGGACTGATAAAGGGTTGGACATATAACAATACCAGCAACCACAATAGGGGTCCCCTCTGGGGCTATGGATATTATTAATATTAAAATGATAGCCATCGTCGGAATTGCCCTTATAAAAGCCATAAAGGGATTGATAAATTTTTCTGCTTCCTTTTTACTATAGGCAAGAACTGCCAATCCCAAGGCTATCAAAAACGCAATCAAAAAGCTTTCTATACATCTAAGATACGTCCAGCCAAGAGAAACCCAAAATGAAATATCCTTTAAATAAGCACCTATATGAATAAATGCCTGAGCGGGTGTTGGCAAGATAATCTCAACATCAATCCACCAACAAGCAAAATACCAAATGAGAAGAACCATAAGAATTACTGCTATTGGATATATGGAATTAAATAACAGTTTTTTCATGGTTCCTTTTCCTCCTTACCTATTATAGGAAAAATTCCTCATCTAGCTCCACTTTAACGAGTGCTGCCACATAGTTCTTTACAGATTCCATAGCTAAGCTGGCCTTTTGAAGTTTCACATTAGATCTAGTAATCGTATCTAAAGTAAAAGTCATATTCTGTAAAGTACTATCATACTTTTTAAAAATGTCAGGCAAACGATTTACATTTTCCTTTAGGAAATTCTCATTAGAAGCTAATTTATCTAAGAATGCCTCTACAAAGCCTGTATGCTCCTGATATACCTTATCCTTTACAACAAGACAAGCCTGTGGATAGCCATCAAATCCAGTAACTTCCTTATACTCCTTCTGTAAATCAAAGGTTAGCTTTAAATTAGAAATCATATCTAACGCCTTAGACACAACAGGCTCACCTAAAACGCCATAGGCCTCCTTGCCCCCGGTAGATGCTTTTTTTAATAGCTGAACAATTTCTGTTCCATCTGATCTTGAATCCAAAACCACCTTGTCCGCAACAGGCTCACTACCATCCTCAACCTCAATTGAATTTTGAGCTAAAATATATTTCACTAAGGAAATTGTCGTTCCAATCGTAGTGTATACTACTTTGCCCTTCAACCCTTCTAAAGAATCTAAGGTTGTAGTTCCTGCAATATACAAATTGCCAAATACATTGACAGAGGCAAGTCGAATTCCTACCCCCTTTGAATATAGCTGAGCTGCAGCTGTAGTAGGAATTATTGCAAGATCACAGGAACTGGAGGATACGATATTGGTTATCATATTTGCATTCACAATATTGAAGTTTGCTTCATAGTCCTCATGAGAAAATCCCTCATCTAATACATTGGCCATAGCTAAGGCTGGCGCCCCATCTGGCATATAAATATTTAAAGCAGATTTACTTTGGTTCGTACAAGATACAAACAACATAGTAAACCCTAATAATAAAATTGTTAAAATCTTTTTCATACTTCTCTTCCTTTCCTATTTATGATACACCTAAATTAAAAAAAAATAAAGGGACTTATTTGAAGTCCCTAACTTTTTGATAAATTATAATGATAAAGTATACTAGGAGGTTTTATGTTAAAATACCTTTCTATATATAGCTATTCCTTATTTTGTTATTTTATCAACAATATTATCTATAGCTATCACAAGAGCTATCATCAAAGGCATATCCTTCTCCTCCGCTTCTAAAGAGAACGTATCATTGACAACTGTAAATTCTCTAGTGATTGTCCCAACAATCTGACCATTTCTTGTTATTGTCGAATTTTTTCCAAAAAAATTACCATCAATCAAAATCTCATCCTTGTATCCCTGGACAATAAATTTTTTCCCTCCAAAAAAGGGATGCTTCACTTTAGCAATTTTAGCCTTCCCCTCATACACGTAAGCTCGCTCATGGAAAAAGTTAAACCATTTATTTCTAATTTTAAAAAGTTTATGATTTTTCAAATCACATACCCACTTTACATGGGTAGGACTTAAAAATCTACCTTTTACATAGAAAACATCTTCCCCTAGTTCATTTTTAACACTTGAACTCCCACCTAGGGAAAAAAACTTATTCTTAATTATTACCTTCATATTTTCTCCTTTCTTCTATTTATTTTAAAATAAAAATACCAATCGTAAAGCCAAGTATGACTAGAAATAAAGTAACCTTAATAATAGCTAAAAGCTTCCTTTTCCTTCTTGCATTTTCGTCTACAAAAAATATATTTTTTTCTTCTATCACTTCTAAATTTGTCTCTAAGTCAAATGCCTTTGTATTATCCTTTAGAGGATTACACCGTAAAACCATATGGCTATCTTCCTTTAAATGAACTTCACTTTTATAGGAAAAAGCTATATATTTTTGTTTATGATGAACATCAAAAATTCCAAAAATACTTATGACAAAAAAGAAGATTTGTGTTAAAAACCAAAATATGCCCCCAGAATCTAAAACATTAAATATTTCAATGGAAATCCGTTCTTTCTCCGTTTTATAGTTTATAACTAAATTCCCAAACTCATTCTTCTTAAATTTTACATGTTCACCCTCAATGAATACACAGCAGTTCCCAAGACTTCTTTCCCCTGTCAATTTTAAGTTTAATTTTTTCATACTATAACATCCTCATTGACTAATTTAAGGAATAAAACTATAATAGCAAAAATTGCAAACAATATAGATAAAATGATTCTTGCAAGATGCTTTTGGCTTCTATCAAAGCATAGACATAAGATTGAACAAACAGAAAGTATAAGAAGGATAGGGACTGTATATTGCCAGCTTTGAGCAAAATATGTAGCCACCTCTACTAAAGTCTCACCACCTGCCCATAAAGATGAAAATTCTGGATACCATGCATAAACGGAAAAAAGAGTTATAACTGAAATTGAAAAAAGTAATATATAATAGATTGCTGGAAATATAAAAGTCATAACACAGGCAAGCATAACTGCAAGTGTAAGTATTTC
>UQGR01000044.1 GCA_900540705.1 uncultured Mollicutes bacterium | reverse complement strand
CATGCTAGTCTGTCACACTGGAGATCGCGGGTTCAAGTCCCGTCCGAACCGCCATTATGTGCCTCGGTAGCTCAGTCGGTAGAGCAAAGGACTGAAAATCCTTGTGTCGGCAGTTCGATTCTGCCCTGAGGCACCATTTTAACTTTTATACCTTTCTTATATTTGAGCCTAGACTTGATAAAAGCCTAGGCATTTTACTTTATAAAAAAATAAATTATTTTGTTGCTTTGCATAGACTCTATTTTATTGTATAATATATGGTGGTGATGTTTATGGAGAATATAATTGAATTTTTTCAAAATAATATGATTGCTAAAATTTGCTTGGATGCATATCTAGTTTTAATTATTGTATCCTTACTTGTATTTTTGGCAGTGAAAATTAAAAAATTATTCTTTTTAATATGCATTGGAATATTTATAGGTTTAATCAGCTGGCTATCTCAATTGCTTGGATTAGAGATATCTAAGCATATTTATCCTGTTGCTTTCGGGTCCTACATTATAATTTGTGTAGTTTTAACTACTCCTGAAATACGAAAGTTGATGGATACCAATCGAAAAATAGACCAAAGAGCAGATATGTTTGTTTCCTCTACTGAATCTACTAGAGAGGCAATCGTTGAAGCTGTATTCCATATGTCCTCTACAAAAGTAGGAGCCCTAATCACAATTGAACAACACAACTCGTTAGACCAATATGCAGAACGAGCTATTCAGTTGAATTCTGACATTTCAAAAGAGCTTTTAGAACAAATTTTTATTAAGGATTCTCCATTACATGATGGGGGAGTAATCATTCGAGGCAACAAGATTGTATGTGCAGGTGCCTATTATGTGCTTACTCAAGATGATTCCTTAGATAAGACAGTCGGTTCTAGACACAGAGCTGGTGTGGGTATTTCAGAAATCACAGACTCCTTAACTATTATCGTATCTGAAGAAACAGGAGACGTTCATGTAGCTACTGCTGGATGTATGGTTGCCATCGATAATAAGGGTGCACTTTTAGAATATGTCAACTTATTTTTAGGAAAATAAAGGAGGAATTTAAATGAAAATATTTAATACTATATTAGAAATTTTGACTTCTCCATTTAGTTTTTTATTGAGAATATCAGGAACAGGAAGAAATTTTTTATCTTCTCTAGCAAAAGCTTTCTTTATTTTCATCATAGCACTTATCATTACAGTAGTGCTGGTTTTATATTATTATCGTGATTTTATTTTTAATATTTGAGTAGGTGATGTTTGTGTTTTTAGAAATTAAAGAAATGATTTTTACTTATCAACAGCCTTTAATTCCTCTTATATTAAGTTCTATTCTACTTTTTCTTTTGATAAAGCAAAGTGTTATTAGAAAAAGATTTTTAAAGGTTAGAATTTTTTTAACCTTTTTTATTACATTTTTGAGTGCATTGATTTTAGTCTTTTATAATGAGATTGGGAAAAACCAGCATTCTATGGATGTTGTGAATTGGTGTTTACTAGGACTTGATTTATTTATCGGAATTTTATTTGTGATATATAGCGAGGTTTCTTCCTCAAAGGAAGAATTTAACAAGGATTTGTTTTCTACCTTAGAACAAACAAAACTCTATGTTTTAGTAGATAGAAAAAATCGGATTAAAGAAATTTCAAAGTTGTTTTTAGAGGATTTAGATATTTCGGAGGAAGAGGCGTTAGGTAAGAATTTATTTGATGTGATTGAACTGAAATATCGTATTTTTAAAATGAATGATACGGATGTATCTAAAAATGATTTAAATATTTATTTTGGAGATCCAGAAACTAAGGCAAGTGAAATGAATTTAGAAATTCATGATGATAAGGGAGATGTTTCAGCATATTACTTTAATGAATCTCCCATTCATACCTTTGGAAAAATTAAGGGAAGAGTCTTTATTGGTGAAAAGAAATCTCCAGATCATTTGATAGGGATGGAAAAGAATTTGGCCGAATCTGTAGAGGAGCTTGACATCATTAAAAGTAGGTTTGTAACCTTACTTGAAAAAACGAATGAAGGTATTTTTTTCAATGATTTAACGAATCAAAGCATTTGGGTAAATGATGTTGTCACCCATAATTTATGCTTGAGTGAAAATACCCTAGCCTTGGATAAATTTACCGCGAATATTCACCCAGATGACCTGGCTATGTATAAGGCGAAAATGGCTATGATCAATAATATAAATCCAAGATATTCGATTTCCTATCGCTATAATGTTGGGACAAGATATGCCTATGTAAAAGAAGAGGGAACTCGAATAACAAATGGAAAGACCATTGAGCTATGTGGTATTCTTCGAGTATTAGATAATTACAAATATGAGAAAACTCAAACAGAGCTTGATGCAATGCAAGGAGAGGCAGAAATGCTTGCAGGCCTCAATCGGTTATACAAGGAGGGGCGCTCCTTTCAGGTTGCTCATATAAGAATGACTTCTATTGCTGATATCAATACTGAATATGGAAGAAATATTGGAAATATGGCATTATCAGAATATATCAAGCTAATAAAAAATAAATTTGTGGATGCCAATATGATTTATAGAACCTCTGGATTGGAGTTTATCGCTGTAATTACGGATTATCGTAAGATGGAACAGCTTAAGAATAGTCTTTTAAATAATGAGAAGATTTTGCATATTCATGCCGATTATGGAACCATGAAGGTTAAAATTGACGTCAATATGGGAATCTGCTTTTCTTCTGATGCAAAGGATGCAAAGGATATTCTAAAGAAAACAAAGGAAACCTTGCGATTCTGCGGAAATCCTCAGTTTAATGCCTCTTATGCTTATTATCGGGATATTAAATGACAAAAGCAGAAGCAAGAAGCTATGTTCTAGCTCAGCGTAAGCTTCTTAATTTACAGGAAAAATCAAATAAGGCTTTTTGTACTTTTAAAGAGCTAGATATCCTTAAGGATTTTACTGATATTGGAATATATTATCCACTAAAGGGTGAGCTTGATTTATTGAGACTTATAGAAGAATATCCAGATAAAAGATTTTATCTTCCTATTACAAAGGAACGTCTGCAATTTGTTCTTTATACAAAAGGAATGGAAGTATATGAGGGCGCATTTCATGTAAAAGAGCCAAGAGGAATTCCTGTAAATCTAGACCAGCTAGGGGCGATATGCATTCCCTGTTTAGCTATCAGTAAGGATCAAAAAAGATTAGGTTACGGAAAAGGCTTCTATGATAAAGCTTTAAAAAATTATTCTGGTTTAAAAATAGGTGTATGTATAGAGGAATTTACGGGAATGGATATTTGTATGCAGGATTTTGATTTGATAATGGATAGAATTATAAAAGGATGATTAGATGATAACCGCAATTTTGATGATGGCTGGAAATGCCTCAAGAATGCAGATGAATGAAAATAAGGTTTATTTACCTTTAGGAAAACAGAAAATATTTGAATATTCCTTAAATTTGTTTTTAGAGATGGGATTTGAGGTAATATGTGTGATTCGAGAAGAGGATAGAAATCAGTTGGATTCCTATAAAAAAAGGGTTAAGATAGCGATTGGGGGAAAAACCAGACAGGAAAGTGTTTATAAAGGCTTACAGGAGGCAACTGGAGAATATGTGTTAATTCACGATGCAGCTAGACCATTTGTGAGTCAGGACTTGATATTGGGGTGTTGTGAGGCCTTTGAAGAAAACTGTGCTTGTCTAGTAGCAACACCAAGCAAGGATTCTCTTTATCTTAAGACGCCTTTAGGTAGTTTGAATAGAGACAATGTGGTTTTAGCTCAAACTCCTCAAGGTGCCAAGACAAAGGTTATGCTAGAGTGCCATCAAAAGGCCAAGGCAGAAGGCTATGTTGGGACCGATGATATTTCTTTATTTATCCGTTATAGTAAGGAAATGGTGAAAATAATTGCTGGTAATGATAAAAATTTTAAAATTACAACCCAGCTAGACTATATTATTGCAAAGGAATTGATGAAGGATGCTTAGAATTGGCCATGCTTGGGATACTCATAAGCTTGTAGAGGGAAGAAAATTAATATTAGGCGGAATAGAATTTGATAGTCCTATCGGGCTTCTTGGACATTCTGATGCAGATGTTGTTTTGCATTCTATTGCAGAAAGCTTGTTAGGAAGCTTAGCCTTAGGAGATTTAGGAACCTTTTATCCTGATACAAGTCAGGAAACCCTACATATGGATAGTAAGGTGATTTTGAAAGAATGCTATCAAAGGGTTACAGAACAAGGATTTCATTTAAATAATTTAGATCTTACCATCTATGCAGAAAAAATTAAAATATTTCCAAAAAGAGAGTTGATACGAGAATCCATTGCTAAGCTGCTTGATTTGCCTCTAGACCGGATTAGTGTAAAAGCCACAACCTGGGAACAAATGGGTTTTGTGGGCAGAGGAGAAGCGATTGCTTCAGAATGTGTTTGTCTTATAGAAAAAGAATAAAATTTGTTTGGAAATAATAAAATGAAGTAGTATAATTATATATGAGAAAGAGAGGAATAAAAATGAAAAATTTGATTAAGGCTTTTGACGATTTACCACTTATTGTAAAGGTGATTTTATGTATTCCTATGCTAGACATTGTTTGGAGTATTTATAAAATTTGTCGTTCTGCCGATAAAAGTAATGTTGTAGGTATCGTTTTAGGTATACTAACGATTTTCCCAGGAGCGTTCTTTATTTGGATTATTGATTTAGTTACCCTTTTAATTAATGGAAAAGTTTGGTGGCTAGACTAATAATTTTTAAAACCTCTTTAAATAGTTCCTGTTTTGTGCTATAATTACTTATATAAATCAAGGAGGAATATTAAATGGAAAAATGGTTTGAAAAACAGTCTCGCCTAGTACAAATCCTTTTATTATTAATTCCAGTAGTAAACTGGGTTGTAGAAGTATGTGTACGTTGGAGCCATGCATTGAGAAAGGGCAGTCTAGTTAAATATCTTTTAGCTATCATTGTAACCTTCTTCGGCTTATTTGTAGGCTGGATTGATATGCTTTGGTGCTTACTATTCAAGCATTTAATTTTCTGTGACTAATACCATTAGTCCTTTTGGGGTATAACAGCTGTTATACCTCTTATTTTTTGAAGGAAAAAGAATATGGATAAAATAAAAGTATTGTTTGTTTGCCATGGAAATATATGTAGAAGTCCTATGGCGGAATTTTTAATGAAAGACTACGTAAATAAAAAAGGAGTCTCTCAAAACTTTATAATAGAATCAGCAGCCACCTCAAGTGAGGAAGAAGGAAATCCAGTTCATTTTGGTACAAAAAAAATATTATCTTCCCTTGGAATCGATTGTTCTCACAAAAGAGCTAGACAGGTGAGGATTGAGGATTATGAGCACTTTGATTACATTATAGGAATGGATGAGTATAATATAAGAAATCTAAAGAAGGTATTCAAGGATAAAGATAATAAAATTTTTTCTTTGCTCGATTTTACCGATTTGAAAAGAGATATTAAGGATCCTTGGTATACAGGAAATTTTACCGAAACCTATCAGGACATTCAGCTTGGAATTGAAGGATTCTTTCAATATTTAAGTATAAAAACTATCGGTTAAGACTATTCTTAAATGAATAGTTTTATTTTTTTTAAAAAATTAGTTGACACAAACTATTTTTAGAGTATAATATTAAATAGTTAGAATAGACTAACTAGCATTTAGAAAGAGGATGAGATTATGGAATGCAAGATTTATAACATTGGAGAATCCTGTAGATTGAGCGATTTAAAGGTTGGTCAAGCTGGTACTTTAATTTCATTTAACAATGATAATAAAGCCTTGCGTAGAAGACTTTTAGATATGGGGTTAACCAAAGGAGTTTCCATTGATATCAAAATGATTAGTCCACTAGGAGACCCAGTTAGTATTGAGTTAAGGGGCTATCAGCTTTGTATGCGCAAGGAAGATATGGACCATATTATGGTCAATGTAACAAAAAGATACGTTTCTCCTGAGGAGCTTAAACAGGTAAAAAAGAAACAAAAGGGGGAAAGCATAAAGAAGGGGGAGAATCTATAATGGCGAAGCATTGTGCATTGGTAGGAAATCAAAACTCAGGTAAGACCTTATTATTTAACGTTCTTACAGGAATGAATCAAAAGGTTGGAAACTGGCCAGGGGTTACTGTAGAGCGTAAGGATGGTATTATAAAGGGTACGAATGTAGGAATTACAGATTTACCAGGAATTTATTCTTTAAGCCCTTATACCTCAGAAGAAGAGGTTAGCAGACGGTTTGTCGTAGAGGAAAATCCAGATTTGATCATCAATATAGTGGATTCTACTTCTATAGAAAGGGCTCTTTATCTAACAAGTCAGCTCTTAGAGCTAAATAAAAAGGTTCTTGTCGTATTAAATATGGAGGACATCTTAGAGAAAAAAGGATATAAGATTGATTCTCAAAAGCTAAGTGAAAAGCTAGGAACTACAGTTGTGTCTATATCTGCTTTGAAAAAAACAGGAATTAAAGAGCTAATTCAAACTATTGATGAAAGTGATAGACTCGTAAAAACAAACACAGAAAAGCCAATTTTCCCTAATGATATGGAGACTCTAATCACAGATATCATATCTAAATTAGATAAGGATGTAGAAGAAAAAAGATTTGCAGCTGTGAAGGTTATTGAGAGAGATAGCAGATATTACTCTAAGTTTTATCGAGAGGAATTTGAAAAGAAGATAACAGACTTAGAAAATAAATTTGATATGGATAGCGAACAAATGGTGGCATCTTTCCGTTACGATTCCATAGAAGATATTAGAAATGTGTGTGTTGAAAAAAAAGAAGTTGCTTCTGTGACAACAAAAATTGACAAGGTATTATTAAATAAATGGGCAGCAATACCAATCTTTTTAGTTGTTATGATTCTTGTTTATCTACTTAGTGTAGGATTAGTTGGTGGTGCTACAGTTGGATTGGTAGATATGCTCTTCAATGGTGGAAATGCTATTGAATTTCCGCTTCCCTTCATCGACCCTATTGTGGTAGAATTTGCTGCTGAGGGTGAAGGATTTATGGGACTAGGACCATGGTTGGCGGAATGTATTACGAATGCGGGAGGCTCTGACTGGGCAGCGTCTTTGGTAGCTGATGGTGCTGTCGCTGGTGTTGGTGCAGTCTTGAACTTTGTGCCACAGATAGCCATTTTATTTTTATTGATTAGTCTATTAGAAACCTGTGGATATATGTCACGTGTAACCTTCCTATTTGATAGAGCATTCAAAAAACTAGGGATGAGTGGAAAATCCTTAATTCCTTTCATCGTTGGTACAGGCTGTAGTGTACCAGCCATCATGAGTGCTAGAGCTTTGGAGGATAGAAATGAGCATCAAATGACAGTCACGCTCACTCCCTTTATGCCATGCAGTGCTAAGCTTCCTATCATAACCTGCTTTATTGCAGGAGTATTTGCTCCACTTATGGGAGAAGGAAACACTTGGTTTATCACCTTCTTTATGTATATTCTTGCTGTTTTGGTGATAATTTTAGCAGGGTTTTTATTGAATAAATTCTTTGTTAAAAATAAAGTTACAAGCTATATTACAGAGCTTCCAGAATATCATACACCAAGCTTTAGCTATGTAGCGAAGGACGTTGGAGAGAAAACATGGGCATTTATTAAACGTGCAGGAACTATCATCTTCCTATGTTCTATAGTAGTTTGGGTGCTTTTGAATTTAGACTATCAATTTAGATTTACGACAGATATAGAGAAGAGTCTTTTAGCGGATATGGGACGAACCATTTCCTGGATTTTTGCCCCAATGCTAGGTATGGAATTTTCTTGGGGAGCTTCAGTTTCTGCAATTCAGGGACTTGTCGCTAAAGAAGCAGTTGTTTCCTCTATGGAGGTTATAACTGCAGTAGAAGAGGGCGGTGATGTCTTTGCAGGAAATGGATCCTTTGCATTCTTCAATGGGTTTAGTGCGATGGGGTATATGATTTTTACTTTATTTTCTGCTCCTTGTTTTGGTGCCATTGGTGCGATGCGAAGAGAGCTTGGTTCTAATAGGGCTATGTGGAAGGCTATTTTGTTTGAGACAGGATTGGCTTGGGTTCTAGCTTCAGCAGTTGGAATCTGGGGCGTATTTTGTTAGGAGGTAAAAGAAGTGAATGCTGTAGATATTACGGTTGTTATCCTAATTATACTACTTGTGCTAAGTATATTGTTTTTCAGATTTATTTTGCCAAGAATACTGCATAAGAGGATAAAGAAGAAAGGAAAAGATGAAAGCTGTGGCTGTGCTAACTGTCAACGTCACTAATGTAGTTGTTATCAGTATTGTACTATCACTTGTAGCTTTAGTGATTCTACATTTAATCATTGTTTATCGGAGGAGTCCCTGTGGGGATTGTGCAAGTGCCAAACAATGTCATGCTTTCAGCAAAAATAAAATTTTAAAAGCTTATAAAAGACAATGTAAATTGGAGGGAAAGAATGGAAAATAGGTCTTTCCTTTCTTTTCTTTTTGGTTTACAATTAGAGCGTGGAGGGTAGGACCTATGCAGAAATTAAGAAAATATGCTACTTTATTTATATTATGTTTTGTGGGAGGCTTTTTTAATGCGTATTCCTTTTATATGCGAGGAGGAAGATTCGCTTTTCTCCAAACAGGTACTTTAATTGCAATAATCTATGATTTATTCAGTGGGAATTGGTCAGATTTATGGCTAGGACTAACTACCTTTTTTTCCTTTTATTTAGGAATTGTTTTAGCTTTCTTTTTAGAATATTCTTTTAAAAAAATAAAGAGAGAAAAATATCTTAGATTTTGCATTCTTTGTCTTTGTTGTATACTGCTAGTACCTTGTCTATTTTTTGAGAAGACAATGGGAGTTGACTGGTCCTTTATTTCAATCTTTTTTGTGGGAATTATGGGAGGTATCATATTAGAATATTTTAAAGATTTTACATCTACGATGATGACGAATAATACCAAGCTATTTACTAGTTGTCTTTGTGAAAAGGCGATTAAGACCAAAGGCTTAGAGCATAAGGCAAGCTTTTATACAGGGTTGATTTTAAGCTTTTGTGTTGGCGTAGTAAGCTTCTTTTTGTTTTATTTTTATACTTCGGCGGTTAGATATAGTATTTTTGTTCCCTGTGGCTTATTACTAGGTTTAGCTATATTAGAACTTAGTTTTTTGAAAAAGCCTCAGTTTATAATTGATAATTTTCCAAAATGCTATATTTCAGATGATTATTTAAATGAGGAACAGGAAATCATCTTAAACCATATTATTTTATACTCTGACATAGAACCTAAAAAGTATAATCTGGATTCTAAAATTATTGAAGCCGCAGTTCTCTTAAAAGAGGAAAATTTAGCTGAGATTAGAAGAAATTCTTTAGCGCATAAGCTCTATATGTATCACCTAATTGAAGAAAATAAATTTGAAGAAATTAAGCTATTTTTAAATCAAAAATGACAAAAAATTTTGTAGAAAACCAAAGAAGAATTTTCTAGTTCGTAAAAAAAATTAGAAATGATAGTCATTGCTGTAATTTTGTATAGTTTATGAATACTTATCTCTTTTGCCGCATAAAAAATAGTGGTGATAAAATGTTAGTTAAGAAGAATAAGCTATGGTTTGAAGGATTAGAATTAGAGACTTTAGAAGTAGAATTAAAGGGTACAACCCTATTACTTATTGAAGGATATGGAGCTTTCTTTATGTGTGGAGCGTTAGATGTTGACATCTATAAGGACCGTGAGGTTGTTTGTGGTAGAGCCGTAGGCGTAAAGACGATTGTTGAACTTTTTAATGCTCCAATTCAGGCTTCCACTCAGTTTGCAAAAACCAAAGGTATCGTTCCAGGTATGAAGGTCTATGAAGCATTTAAAAAAGTACGTCAGGAAGAGTAGTGTTTTTTTTCTCTTTGCCTTAGTTGTAGGATTTGTAGGGAAGTTTTCTATGAGCTATTTTTCCTCTGCAGTAAGTGCTTATACGAGATCTTTAATTATTAGCTATGCAAATGAAGTGGTAGATCACGGTGTTACAGAAGGAGTAGTAGAGCTGCTAGACGGAAAAAATGTTTTAAATGAAACCTATGATGCAAGTGGTAAGGTAAGCTATGCCTATCTAGATGTGAAAACCATCAATTATGTTAGAAATAATATTTCAAGATATGTAGCCAATTGTATTGATACCATCAATCAAGGGGAAAAATTCAAGAGTATTGAATTGCCTCTTGGTTATTTTTTTGGTAGAAATTATTTTTTATCTAATGGAATAAAGGTTCCCATTGATTTAGAGGTAGTAGGGCATCAAGAGGTAGAAATTGAAAAAAAAGTAGAAAGCTATGGACTCAACACCACTATTCTACAAATCAATCTTATTGTTACCTTAAATATTAGAACTGTTATTCCCTTTCAGGCAGATACAATAGAGGCTAAATGCTCAATTCCTATTGCATTAGAGATATTAAATAATGATATTCCTTACTATTTAGGGGATATATTCAAATAATTTCTTTTGTAATATTTACAAATTGTGGTATAATACTTTATAGGTGGTATTATGCTAATTGAAAGTAAAAAAGGACGCTTCAAGGTAGATAGTAATTATCGAGATGCCTTTAAGCTAGAAGAATTTGAAGAAAAGTATATAGAGGAATGCTTTGACAAGTATATGTATATCGTTGGAGATATAAGCTCAGGCATTTTAAGACTAAAGGGATTTGATACGAATCCAAAAAGTAAGAACTATTTTGGATTTATGGAGGATTACTTAGAGCTTTCCTGTGCAATGGGCTGTCCTTATTTTATCTTGAAGAGAATTCAGTCTGATAATGAATATCAAAAGGAATTGAGCCACCCAAGTCCTGTCAAAACAGAGGGCTTCGTCATTCATAATTTAGTTAAGGAGTCCTTCGATAAGGAAAGCATTGTTTTAGAAACAACTCCAGGAGAGGAACCAAAAATTGTCATAGATCCTAGTCGGATGAATCGGATTCCTAAAGGAGAACTGACAGAGGATTTAAAGGATATCATTAAACAGGAGTCTGCAAGTACGAATAACAATCGTGCTCCAGAAAAGGTAGAAGTGTCTCAAAGCTATGTATCTAGCAGTCCGGGATTTGTACCAAATCAGAATCGAAATAATTTTAGAAAAAATAATAAAAATAAAAATCATAAGAAGTAAGAGTGTAGTATATGGATACAAATATTGAAGAACAAATCAAGAAAATTTTAAATAGAATTAGACCTTATTTAAACTCTGAGGGTGGGGATTTAGAATATTTAGGATTTAAGGAAGGCATTGTCTATATAAGGATGCTTGGCGCTTGTATGGATTGTGGAGCTTTAGATTCTACCCTAAAGGATGGTATAGAAGCTTTATTAGTAGAGAATATACCAGAGGTTATAGAGGTCAAAAATCTAGCAATAGGAGAAGAAGTATAGTGTATATTTTAGCAGAAAAAGATCAACCCATAACCATTGATGAATTATTAAAAATTGTCAATTCTAGAGCCCTCCAAATCATATGGCTTTGTATTATATCAATGCTGCTTTGTCAAACGTTGAAATTTGCAGTACTATCCATACGAAATAAAAAGGTAATGTGGAGGTCTTTATATACCACAGGTGGATTTCCAAGCTCTCACTCCTCCATTTGTATGACATTAGTTACCTCATTGTTTTTATTTCAGCTGCATGATTTAGGAGGAAAAATTGATTGGTCCTTCGCAGTAGCGGTAATATTTTCCATTATCATAATTCATGACGCAATGGGAGTTAGACTAGAAGCCTCTAAGCATGCGAAGATCTTAAATAATATGGCAAGTGATATGCCACTAGAGGAAAGAAAAGCAATGGGATTTGGCAAAAAAGGTATCTTAAAGGAGCTTCTTGGGCATAAAGGCTTTGAGGTTTTAGGTGGTATCATTTTAGGTATCCTAATTGGAATTGTAGGATATTTTGTTTTAGTGGATTTAGTATAAGAGAGTTGGCTTAAGTAAGATTAAGCCTTTTTTCTTTTGTCTCATAATGTTTCTTGTAAAGCCTTATTTATGGTGGTATAATATTTTTAGAGTAGGAGGCAATTTATGAAAAAATATATTAAGCTAGATATTTCACAAGCACAACCTTTTTTCACAGAAAAAGAGTATGCACATATGCAACAAGAAATTACTGCAGCACATAAGCTTTTAAGAGCGAGAACAGGTGCTGGAAATGATTTTTTAGGGTGGCTAGAGCTACCAAAGGATTTTAATCGTCAGGAAGTAGAGGATATTAAGAAAGCGGCAAAGCGTATCCAAAATCAATCCTCTGTTCTTTTAGCGATTGGAATTGGTGGTTCTTATTTAGGGGCAAGAGCCGCTATTGAGATGCTGAAAAAATATTTTAATAATACAGGAGTAGAGGTTATATTTGTCGGTAATCATATCTCTTCAACCTATGTGGCAGATTTAATGGATTATTTACAGGACAAGGAATTCTCTATCAATGTAATTTCTAAGTCAGGAACGACAACAGAGCCTGCCATTGCCTTTAGAATATTTAAGGAATATATGGAACAAAGGTACGGAAAGGCAGAGGCTAAAAATCGTATCTATGCTACAACAGACCGTGCTAGAGGTGCTTTAAAGACCTTGGCCGATACGGAAGGATATACTACCTTTGTAGTTCCAGATGATGTAGGAGGCAGATTCTCTGTACTTACGCCTGTAGGACTTCTCCCTATCGCAGCTGCTGGAATTGATATTGATGAGATGCTCGCAGGTGCTAAAGAGGCCTATGACGATTGTCTAGAAGAAAATGTAGCTCAAAATGACAGTTTACAATATGCCTTAGTTCGTAATTTGTTATATCGAAAAGGTAAAAAGCTAGAAATGCTTGTAAACTATGAACCAAGATTACAATATTTTGCAGAATGGTGGAAACAGCTATATGGTGAGTCTGAAGGAAAAGCTGGCAAAGGAATTTGGATAACCTCTGCATCCTTTTCAACCGATTTACATTCCTTAGGACAAATGATTCAGGATGGAGAGCGAACCATTTTTGAAACGGTTTTAAATATTGAGGAGCCTGAGAGAAATATCACAATAGAAGCAGATAAGGACAATTTAGATGGCCTTAATTTCTTGGCTGGGAAAACGATGGATTATGTGAATAAGATGGCAATGAATGGTACCATGATTGCTCATGTGGATGGAGGCGTTCCAAATCTTAGAGTGACAATTCCGAATATTTCAGCTTATAGCTTTGGATATTTGGTTTATTTCTTTGAATTTGCCTGTGGTGTTTCAGCCTATACATTAGGAGTAAATCCTTTTAATCAGCCAGGGGTAGAAGCCTATAAAAAGAATATGTTTGCTTTGCTTGGCAAGCCTGGGTATGAACAGGAAAAAGAGCAACTGGAAGCCAGATTAAAGCAATAAGAAGTTCAATATGCCGGTCGTATCCACTTTTTGTGGAAAAATATAAAATGTTTTGGGGAGGAGTTTCATCATGATAACTCTAATTATTGGTAAAAAAGGTTCAGGAAAAACAAAAAAATTAATTGACGCAGCAAACATTGCTATTGAAAATACAAATGGCAATGTTGTTGTAATCGAAAAGGAATCCCATCTTACTTTGGATATCTCCCATCAAGCAAGATTAGTTGCGCTTGAACCATACGGCATTCATGGTTGTGCTGCATTTTACGGTTTTGTAAGTGGTATTTGTGCAGGTAACTATGATGTAAAAGAAATTTTTATTGATTCTACATTAAAAGCAGTTGA
>UQGR01000043.1 GCA_900540705.1 uncultured Mollicutes bacterium | reverse complement strand
CGCCTGTCTTAGTTATCGTGTAAACAGGTTCATATCCCAAGCGAACTAAACGAATTAAAAGGTCATTGATATCTATCATCATTCCCTTTTTTACTGTAAATATACTAGACGTCCAAACCTCCTTACGAAGCTCATATTTTATAGCTGCGTGAAGATTCATTATCACAATTTTCTTTTGTTCTGATAATAATGTATAGATTGTTTGAATTCTTTCAAATAAAAAGTCTCCTGTAGCAGCCACCATTTCTGCAGAAATCAGCTCATCCGCCGGAAAAAATAATACATCCTCCTCCTCAACAAAACCTAATAAACGATCATAATATTTCTGGGCTAAGTAAAGACTTGGTAAAACAACAAAAATGCTGGATTTTCCGTGATAAAAATCACAAGCCAGCAGCATCATATTAAAATCATCACAAGAGTTTCCCAATTTAACTCTATCTCTTTTTAGGTATTCCTTGATTCCAGGACTATCTAATAAAAACGAATAAATATCCAAGCTAGCGCCTCCAATATTTACAGCAAAAAAGACCTAGAACACCCAGATCTTATATGCTATTTATTATAATATTTTTATTCTTAGAAAGCAATTATTTTTCTATAAGTTTTTAAATAAAATAATATTTTTAAAAGAGTAAATCATTTCCCATTTCTAATTCAATTCCAAATATTATTCTACCGTAACACATTTCGCTAAATTTTTTGGTTTATCTACATCATTTTTCTTTAGTACTGCCGTATAATAAGCAATCAACTGAACGACAATCACACTGACCAAAGGAGATAAGTAATGGGCAACATTCGGTAAAATAAAATCATCTGCCGGCGTAGAGAGACTTTTAGAGGAAATTACAAAGGTTTTTGCCCCTCTAGATATTGTCTCAGTTAAATTACTACGGGTTACCATATTTGTCCCCTCCTGGGTAATAATTGCGATAACTGGTGTTCCTTTGGTAATCAACGCAATAGGTCCATGCTTAAGTTCCCCTGAGGAAAAAGCCTCTGTATGAATATAGGCAATCTCCTTTAGCTTTAAAGAGGCCTCTAAGCAGGTCCAATAGTCTATCCCTCGACCAATATAAAATAAATCTCCAGCCTCTACTATCTCTTTGGCAATCCCCATACAAATTTCTTTATTCTCTAGCACCTTCTCCATAGCAAGGCATACACCTTTCAAATTATTCTTTAGATTGGTTCTAGTTCCATTAACCGCTCTAGCTAAAATGGCTGAGGTGACTATCATACAGGTATATGCCTTTGTAGACGCGACCGCAATCTCTTTCCCAGCATAAATATCTAAATTAAAATCCGACAATCTCCCCATAGTTGATTCTACTGTATTGGTTATTGTAAGTATTGGGTGCTTCTGTTTTTTTATTTTCTTCATAACAGCAATTAAATCTGCAGTCTCTCCACTTTGGGAGAAAAAAACAAAGAAGGGCCGTTTAGAGATTAAGGGTGTAGAATAAACAAGCTCAGATGCACAAAAAACCTCACTAGGAATCCCACATAGCTTTTCAAAATAATACTTGGCTAGAAGTGCTGCATACATAGAGCTTCCACAAGCAACTAAATTCAGCTTGTCACACTTTCGAATCTTATTGATCAGCTTGGGAGAAATGTTAACCTCTTCTCCAGTAAAATATTTTCCAAGCAATCCCCGGATAAGCATCGGCTGTTCATATATTTCCTTTAGCATAAAATGCTCATAGGTTTTTTTATCTATCTCTTCAAGCTTTAAGGCTACCTTTTTTAAAGACTGGTTCTGTTTAATCCCAATGATATCATAAAGGTAAAATTCTGAACTAGTTGCAATCCCAAAGGTTTTATCCTCCAAAGCCATATAGGTATCTGCATAACCAACCAATCCAGTTATATCCGAAGAAAAAGAAATCCCATTTTTACTTTTTCCAATTAAAAGAGGACTTTTATCTTTGATAAAATAAATACGGTTTAAATCCTCTTTATCCAAAACCAGACAAGCATAGGAACCCTCTAATACCGTCATCGTCTTACGAATTGCATCACTGACACTTAATTCCTTAGAAAATAGTTCTATTAAATCCACAATAATTTCGGTGTCTGTTTGACTGGTAAAGCTATAATCCTTTAAATATTCAAACTTAAGCTTTTGATAATTTTCTATAATTCCATTATGTACTAAAATGAAACGCCCATTCAAAGAACTCTGGGGATGAGCATTTACCTGATTTGGTTCTCCATGTGTTGCCCATCTAGTATGCCCTATGGATAGATTAGAACAAGTATCATAAATATGTCCCTTTAAATCCCCCACTCTTCCTCTATCCTTAACAATAAGAATTCCTTTGTTTTTGCTATACGCCACACCTGCAGAATCATATCCTCTATATTCAAGCTTTTCTAGTCCCTTAAGCGTTATATCTAATGCATTATCATTCCCAATAAACCCAACAATTCCACACATCGTATTATCCCCTTTTTTGAAATGAATCAATAGTAATTCATTATACTATATGTGAAATCTTTAAAGAATGTCAAACAAATCAAAGGGAGAATTTACTTTTCTTTAAATATATCTAAAGATAAAATGGAATTTAAAACAAATAAAATATTACTATTTTTTTTAGTTTTATTGTCATTATTTTTCTCAGACATTCTTTTTACCATTGATTTTGTAAGCTCAAAATCTTTTTTTCCAAATTTTTTTGATTCCGTTTCCTTTTCACTATCTGGAACTGAGCGCCCTAAAAATACAGTTTCTATATCAGAACAGAACCATACAAAATGGTAACCATTTTCTTTACAATAATTCTCATAGATTTGAAGTTTCTTTACTTCTTCTGGATTATTATCTATTCGATCTGTATCAAAACAATAAAGAACATGATTTTTTCCATCCTTGTTTTGTTTTATAAAAGAATTAATGTCTTTTTGAACATTTTCTTTATTGTACTTAGTTTTCCCACCCATATGTACATACTGAAACTTAATATCGTTACTTGATGAGTCATATACTGCTTTAACTAGCTTATCAATATATCTATCATCTGTTTTTTTATTTTTGCTCGTTTCCACAACAAATATAACCTGTATTACTCCCATATAAATCTTTACTCCTCATTTAATAAAACTTCAAAATTGATTGATTCAACATTAAATGGAGAATAAGGAATAAGTCCGCTTATATATTTCTTCATAGGAGATTTATTTCCATCTCTAACCCAACTAGATAAACGAGAGTCATTTGACATAAAGTCAAGGGAATGAGAACAATCCTTAAGTACCTCAATAGGCTCTAAATTATGAGTAGTAAAACAAAGCTGTCCCTTGGCTTCTTCTTTAAAAAACTGTATTAATTTTGTAAAATAAACATCATGCAAGTTGGCATCCATTTCATCGATAAATACAATACTACCATTGGCTGCAGCCTTTAAGCTAGTATAAAGCTTTACAAGTTTTTTAATACCTGTACTTTCAAATTCAATATCTATCTTATAATCTTTATAAACAAAAATCTTTTTACAATAATAAACATCCTGATTAATTTTTTTATCTACTTCAATCCCCATAAAGTTAGGTTTAAATATTTTAATAAATTTAGATAATTGCTTAATATTATTCTCATAGGATTCAATCTCTTTTATATCTACTTCATCCATACTCTCTACAGATAAATCAAATAAATACTTTTCAGTTGCGGTTTTTTCTAAAACCCCTCTTAATTTATTACTTCGACTGGAAGTGTCTAGCTTTGAATAATTTTCAATAAAAATTTTTCTTGAAATATAATCTTGATGGCTATCCTCATCAGCAAGCTCAACTATTAATTCTAATGCAAATATTTCTATTATTAAAATAGCATATATATTTTCAATATTTGTTTCTAATTTATCTATATTATGCTTCATAATTTCTTCATAAGCCATAGTAATCGAATGCTTATTCAAAAGATTCAAAGTAGATTTATAAATTATATCTTTTTCTTTATCCTTTGTATTAGATAAAAAAGTAATATTCCCATTTTCTACTTCAACTAAAGCCTTAAATTTATCATCACGTATGCTATTTCCCGTGAGTGAAGATATTTTTTCCTTTGAAATAATAACAGAAGTTCCTTCTGTCTTAAACTGTATATAATGGCGAATCACTGTAGGAGAACCATTCTCAGAAAAAAATGCAATAGTAGCTTCAATTTCAAATTCTTTCGTCCTCTTGTTAATTACTTCATTAATTAGGTTGGAAAAATATTTATCATTAAGTCCATCTTCATCCGTAATGATTCTTTTATAAATATACATTGCAGTCATTACAGCAGACTTGCCAGCCCCGTTTGGACCATAAATTGCTTTTATATTCGTTTTCTTGAAGTCAAATTCTTTTTTTAATGTAGAATTACAAAACTTAAATTTTATAGTCTTGTCAATGTTTTTACACCCTTTTACAGAAAGTTCACACAAATAAAATTCCATTATTATCATCCTCTCTTTACTATATTATAGCATAAAAATAATAAAAAATATACATTTTTGTATATTTTATTTAATTAAAATTAAAAATCCTATAGAAAGTAATTCCATAGGAAGTTTATGAATTATATTCTTTTTAAGTAGGCTTACTCTGAAATATTTAGATCTTTTTTCATATTTTCATATAATTCTTTGAAGGTCTCATTTGGTTCTATGTAATGAGGACAGACTAGTTTGTCCTCAGAAAAGTAAAAGCCTGTATAGTAAATGTTTTCTCCCTGTAGACTAAAGTCTGGTAGTTTTCTTAAAGTCTCCTCATCATAATCAAAAAACAATTCAAAGCCAATAAAGCTTTTACACTTTTCTAATGATTTTTCAGTGGTTGTATTTTCAGACTGTTCCTCAGGATTAAAATATTTTTCTTGATTTCGTATTACTACAATTTTATAAGCATTAGTATCACTTACTTTTAAATAGCTAATCCCATATGGAGTAACTCTTGGCTTATATCCCTTCTTTTTCAAACTAGCATCTATATTCTCTGCCATAAAAGGATATTCTATGGTTGGATAATTTATTTTCTTAGCCTTATAACGGAAGGTTTTTGTAGAGGCAATTTGAATTGCTAGTGTCATATAAATAAATACAATTGCAATCAAAACAATAACGACATTTGTCCACACACCATCTGTAAAGGTAACTCCAATGATCAATCCAACAGCAATTAAAAAGCTAATCGCTACGCTTATCCAAATATATCTCGCTTTTATATTTCTCATATGTTTACCTCGTCGCATCTATCGCAGCCAAATCAAAGTAAATGGCTTCGGCATAATTCTCATAAAGCTTGTAAAAATCAGGTACAGGACGATAATAGCATAACCGTACTCGATCAGAATCATAAATTAGAATTTGGTTGAATTCTGTTTTCGTATTTGTCGTTTTTTCCTTAGCAATAGAAATCGTTTGTTCATTCTTATTTTTAAAAATAATTAAATTGATAGCTGAAGTGATGGGCTCTAGAATAACCTTATTTATCTCTTCCTTTAAATTTTGATAATTCCATAAGTTTTTATCAAAATTCTTTTCATTTTCTACAAACGTAAATACAAAGACTGTCCCTCTATAATACCGGACATAGACCGCTGTATAAGAATCCTTTTTCAATTGAATATCCTTTGCATATACCATATTAGATTCAAAATAATGGTAAGGCTTTACCTCAAAATATCCTAAGCAATCTAGTTTTTCCTTCTCCTTTTTACGAAAAAAATCAAACACATTTATCAACTCATTTCTTAACCTAAATTATACTTGTTTTTCAGTCTAATGTCAAAGTAAACCTTCCCATAATATAGGATGCTACCTTAAAACTATAAATCTAATTTGACAACAATTTAATTATACCCTATAATTTGAAATAGGAATAATATGAAAGAGGAGTCACTATGAAACCAAAATATTTAAATAAAACCTCAAAGCTATATTTAATAGCTCCATCGTTCGGCTGTACAACCCATCCCTATGAAGCGAGACTAAAAAAGGCAATTCCTCGTTTAGAAAAATTAGGGCATGAAGTTATCATAGGACCAAACTGTTTTTCAGCCCAAGGAAAATGTGCCTCAAATACGCCCCAGCTACGAGCTCAGGAGTTTATGACTGCCTATGAAAGTGATGCAGATTGCCTATTATCTGTGGGTGGTGGAGAGCTGATGGTTGAAATTTTAGATTATATTGATTTTGAAAAAATAAAGGCTTTACCTCCGAAATGGTTTGTTGGTTTTTCGGATAACACCAATTTAACCTTTACACTGACAACTCTCTGTGATTTGGAAACCATCTATGGCTCCTGTGCTGGAGGCTTTCATTTTGACAAGTTCAGCTATGACGTTTTAGATACCTATCGAATGCTGATGGGGGAACAAAAGTTTAAGGGTTATCCAAAGTATGAATCCTTCTCCGATAAAACAGACCCCTTTAAGGACTATACGCTTGACCAGAAAAAAATAATTACAGCCTTTCAGTATGAAGGTCCCTTTAGTGGAACCATTCTTGGAGGGAACCTAGACTGCCTACAGGGCCTTTGTGGAACACCTTATGACAATGTTAAAAACTATACCTCAAAGCATACTGAAGGAATTATTTTCTATATTGAAGCCTGTGATTTATCTGTCGTAGGAATTAGAAGGGCCTTGTTACAATTAAAGAGAGCTGGCTGGTTTCAAAATATTAAAGGCTTTCTTGTAGGAAGACCACTATGCATTCATGAAGAATTTTTAGGGGTAAATCATATCAATGCTGTTACAGATATTTTAGAAGAATATAAAGTTCCCATTTTATTAGATATTGATTTAGGACATCTAGCCCCATCTCTTCCCTTTAGAAATGGTGCCTATGCCACCATTGAATATAAAAGACAAAACATTTTCATAGAATATAAAGAAAAAGACTGTTGATTTATTTCAGCAGTCATTTCTTTATTCTGGCTAATCATATTGCAGTCCCTCTTCCTATTTTTAAAAAGTGGACTTAACACCTATTGACAGGTATGATAGTATTGTGCTGTAAGGGCTCTACTCCCAGTCGTATTCCTTTCTTTCTAAGTCTTCTTCAAAATCTAAAAGGTAAGAAACACTGACATGCAGGGCTCTTGCAATCTTACATATCGTAGAAAATTTTAAATCAAATCTTGCATTTTCCACATGGCCTATCGTTCTTCTAGATAGCTCGGCTTCGTCCTCTAAATCTTCTTGAGACCAGCCTTCTACCTTTCTCAGTTCCTTAATTCTAGTAGCCAGTTTACTTCTTTCTTCCAATAATCTTTCTTCTCTATTTATCATATTCATCACCAATAGTATTATCGGTGATTAGGAAATATATCACCACGCAACGCATTTCCCATTTTCCAAAAAGTTTCTAAAATCGAAATTTTTTTGTTTTTATATAGAAAAAAGCTATCCTGTTTAGATAAGGGTAGCTTCTATTTTTATTTAGATTCTTCTTTTAAAAGTTCTAATACTAGACACTTAAATTTATCAAAGGTAAACAGCTCCAAAACTCTTTGGCTAGCCTGATTACCCAGTTGTCCTCGTAAGCTTTTGTCAGTCCCTAGTCGGTCTAATGCGGCAGCAAAGCCTTTGGCATTTTTATTGTCAACCTCTAGGCCTGTTCGATCATTGATGCTTACATAGTTTACACCACTACCCTTAATGGTAAAGGTTACAGCAGGGTGTCCAAAATACATTCCTTCTGCTAAGGAAAGTCCAAAGGCTTCATTCTTTGTTATAGATGGAAAGGCATAAATATCCATTGCCTTAAGATAACACCGAAGCTCCTTATCAGAAATTTTTCCTAAAAACTTGATTTTAGCATCATTGGCAGCCTCTTGTTTAAGCTTAGCTGTCAAAGGTCCTGCCCCACCAATTAAAATTTGATAGGAAGCATCTAAATATTTAGAAGCTTCTATTAAGTAGGTGAGTCCTTTGTATTTCACATGTCTTCCAAACGCAAACACAATGATTTTATTTTTATATTCGGCTCGAATCTCCTGGCTTACAAGTTCTTCCTCCTGAGTTAAAACCAATCTCTTCTCATTAATACAGCTTGGAATTACCTTGACCTTATTATTAAATTTAATCAAATTTTTACTTGTTGATTTATAGATTGGCGACGTACAAATAATTCTATCCGCACGTTTTAATATTTTTTTCGTCTGAGGTTCAAAAAATAATCGAATCAGCTTTTGTTTTACAATATCAGAATGATACCAAACAATAAATCTTATCTTATTTTTTTTACAATATCTCAATAAATAATGAGAAACATAAGGGTTAGGGAAATGAAAAATTACAATATCTGGCTGATATTCCTTCATTTCTTTTTTTAATTCTCTTTTATATTCAAAGGAAATAGACTGAGAAAAAAGCTTCTTCCAAACACCACATTTGGTAACACGAACTCCATCAATCTCATCAATTTTTGTATTTTTATCCTCACTAAAACAAATGACCTTTTGTTCATATTCATCCGCTAATGCTTCTACAATATCATGGCAGGTTTGTTCTATTCCCCCTATATGAGGCTTATAATAGTTGGGTATGTGTAAAATTTTCTTCATAACCATAACTCCTTAAAGCTAAAATCTAAACATCTAGAACTTCATAATCAAATGGCACATCATAAGTTTCATATTTTGAGGATACATAGTATAACTTCCGAATCCCGGCAGCATAAGCTGCTTCTAAATCGGTAAGCTTATCCCCAATCGCTATACTTTCTTCATAATTCAAACCAAAATCCTGAATCGCCTTTATAAACATTCCAGGCATAGGCTTACGACAATCACAATGATCCTCAGGCTTATGTGGGCAATAATATACCTTCGTTATTTCAATTCCTTGAGTTTTCATTTCATTCAGCATATATTCTGTCAAAGAAAAGAAATCCTGTTCTTCATAGAGTCCTTTTCCTATCCCAGCCTGATTTGTAACGACAAACAATAAATAACCTGCCTGCTGGTATTTCCTGCATAAATCAAAAATAAAATCTGTGAATACAAATTGGTCTATCCTATGAACATGACCTGTATCCACATTGATTACTCCATCTCGGTCTAAAAATACAGCTTTTTTATTGCGGAAATCCACCTGAGCCTTGGCATAATCCTCTGGTATACCAATGTCTAAAAAATAATCATCGCTTAAATACGCTTTAATGGAAAGCTTCTGAATATAGGCTTCAAAAAAATCCTTTTCAATTGAAAATCTCTCTGGCAAATCATATTTATCAAAAATATCCCTTGGAAGATAATAAATACCTCCATTGATATAGCCCACCTCTACAAACTTTTTCTCCTGAAAGGCAGTAATGATACCCTGATGTATTTGAACTTCTCCATAACGGTCAAACCTATACATTTTTTTACAGGCAATACTCAAATCCTTCTGTTCTGCCATACATTTATAGGCAACCTTAAACATTGTATCACCATTTAACACAAAAGCAAAGGGTTCTGTGATATATTTCATCGCAAGTTTTACACAACCGCCAGTTCCTAAGGGTTTTTCCTCAACAGAATAAACAATTTCGACAGATTTATATTTATTTTTAAAATAATCCATAATAATCTCTTTTTTATAGCCAACAGCTAAAACTACCTTTGTAAAGCCTTGAAGGTCCAATTCATCTAGTAGGTAGGTTAAAAAAGGACGATTACAAACAGGGGCCATTGGTTTTGGAACATCAGATACAACACTTTGAAGTCTAGTTCCAAACCCACCCGCCAAAATAATAGCTTGCATAGTTAGTCTCCATAAAATTCATTTTCCAATGCCAAGCATAACGCGTGATAGATAGGCAAATGGAGTTCCTGAACCTTATAGGTTTCCAAAGCTGGAGCCTGGATGATTATATCACTCAGTTCCTTTAGCTTTGAATCCTTTTGGCCTGTAAGAGAAATCACTCGAACTCCCAAGGCTCTCGCTGTTTTAGCAGCATAAACACAATTTAAGGAATTTCCTGAGGTGGAAATACATAATAAGGTATCTCCAGCCTTTCCATAGCCTAATACCTGTTGTGCAAAAACGGCGGCAGGTAATCTATCATTGCCAAATGCAGTCATCAATCCCATCTGAGAAACAAGTGAAATGGCAGGTAATCCATATTGGAGAGCCTCTGTCAAAGCCTTGTCATTGATACAACTAGCCAGTTCCTTAGAAAGACTTCTAGACATCTTAAATCCCTTCATCAGCTCTCCTACAATGTGCTCACAGTCTGCGGCAGAGCCTCCGTTCCCACAGCACAATAGCTTTCTTCCACTTTGGAAGGTCACAATCAAGAGCTTTAAAGCCTCCTCTAGCTTGTCCTCTACTGCCTGTAGGATTGGATATTCTACGATTAAGTTGGTAAGAATGTCTTTAGTCGTTGCTTTCATCATTAATTGTCCAGGACTGTGCACCATATTTGACAAAGTTCACAATCTTCACTTTTCCTTCTTGTCTTTTTTTCAGAGCCTTTATCAGCTCATATCTTTGCTTCGGATCACAGAGAATCATCATAAATCCTCCACCACCAGCACCACTAATTTTGGCTGCCAAAGCACCATTTTTCATGATAAAATCATAGGTTTCTTCTATATGGGAGTTAGAGATTACAGAAGCGGTTCTTTTTTTAGCAAGCCAGTTTTGATGCAGGCTTTCTGCCATAGCCTTAAAATCTCCCTTTAATACAGCCTCTTTCATAATTAGGGTCTGCTTCTTAATTTCAAACATTGCCTCTAAGGATTTCTCATTAGTTGTTGATTTTGTTTGCTCATCTATAATTTTTCCTGAGTCTCTAGAGGTTCCCGTATAAAATAATACTAAAGAGCTCTCCAGTTCATTTTTTATCCATTCCTTGATACGCACCGGATTTACAACAACTCGTCCCTCATCATAAAACTCCATAAAATTCAACCCACCAAAGGTTGCAGCATACTGATCCTGTTTACCACCACTAAATTTTAATTCATTGCGTTCTATTTCATAGGCCAGCTTCGCAATATCATAGTCTCCCAATGGAAGGTTAAGCCATTCCTGAAAAGCCTTAATAATAGTCACAACCATCGTAGAGGATGTCCCTAAGCCAGAGCCCGCAGGAGCATCACTATATGTCGTCATCTCAAAGGATAATGGACAACCCTTATTAAATTCCTTTACAATATGATTATATATTCCACAATGTAGTGGCAATTCTCCACAAATCGGCAGTTCCTTTACGCTATCAAACTCCAAACACTTTCCCTGATCTGGAGAAATAAATTTGATTTTACCATTTGTCTTGGGAATAATTGTACAATAGGAAAACATATCAATTGTAACATTCAGCACACAGCCCCCGTACATATCACAAAATGGGGATACATCCGTTCCTCCACCTGCTAAGCCCAGTCGCAATGGCGTTTTACTACGTATAATCATAATAAACTCCTTACATTTAAACCCTTTTATTCATAATATCATTATACCATACATTATAATATTTTAAATCAAAAAAATAAAAAAAAGCTAATTCTAAAATAAAAATTAGAAATAGCTCTCCAACCTTATTTAATTTTTAAGAAGCTACACATTTCCGCTAAAGAGGTTTTAGCCTTATCTAAATGCGGCCAAGCCGTAATGCCATCCTTCTCTTTTCTAGGAAGAATATGAAAATGTAAATGAAAAACAGATTGTTCTGCCGCTCTTCCATTTGCGTTTAAAACATTTACACCATCATACCCTAAATCCTCTACATAGTGCTTAGAAATTAAGCGAACTGTATCCATGACATGAGAAAGAGTTTCATTGTCACAATCTAAAATATTTTCCACATGCTTTTTCGGTATTACTATGGTATGCCCATCAATATCCTCTGCAATATCTAAAAAAGCGTAGGTATACTCATCCTCATAAATTAAATAGCTCGGTACTTCCTTATTTATAATTTTACAAAATATACAATCCATACTATCCACCTTTCTGATAGTACTATTTTAGCATATATTTTTACATTTTAAAAATTTTATTTAAGTAATTTAAGATAAGTAAGGCCAAATCCTTTTGTTTTTTACTGATTAACCCATCTAATAAAATCAAATATCCATACAATTCATTATCTATAATAATCTCATAAATAATAGAATCCTTATGTACGATATAATCTTTTGTAAGACTGATTTTATTTAAAGCTGAAATTTCTTTATCAATGTAAGAATTGATTCGCTTTAAAAATTCATAATCAAGCTCACTATCATTTGCCGCCTCTTCTACTGTACTATAAATTATTTTATGTAAATCCGTAATAATAATATCACTGTTAAAAACGTCCTTTAACGCATCGCAAAAACAAGAAACTAATTGACTATCATGATTTAAAGGATGAAACTTTGATAAAACTACACTATCCTCTTCTACGCTAATGTCTACCAAATCTCCATTATCCATTCGTAATCTTTTTCTAACCTCCTTGGGAATTACAATTCTTCCCAATTCATCTATTCGTCTAACGATTCCTGTCGTTTTCATAAATATCACTTCCATCATACCTAGTATTTACAAAAAACAACATTTTTAAACAAAGATTAAATCATTTCCTTATAGACTTTATTCAATACCTTGATTGCTGGGGCTGCCACTGAAAAGTTTTTTACTCCAATTTTCATAAATTTCTTTAAAGGTGTGGTGATTGCTGCAAGCTCTCCGCATATCGAAAGCTGAATTTGATGCTCCTCACAAAAAGCTACAACTCTTTTAAGCCTTAATACTAAATCCTTTATATATTTTTGTAGCTCCTTAGCCTGCATATCACGCCCAATATCGTAAATCTCCAAAACCAGATCATTGGTGCCTATGGAAATAAAATCCACAGTTTTAAAATCCTCAATATGTTCAAATGCCTCTTTTGTCTCCAGCATAATTCCAAGTGCAATGGTACTAGAATCATTCATCCTAGCTTGAATTCTATAAACCCAATCTCTCAAAATTTCAAACTCCTCAAAGGTCGTAATCATGGGAAACATAATTTTCATAGAACCAAAAAGATTAGCCTTAAGTAATGCTTCAATTTGATCCTCAAACAGCTTTGGATTATTCAGATAATTGTCTACACCCTTTCTATAGGTTTTAGCATAGGAGAGCTGCTTATCATCCCCAATATCAAAGGTTCGAAAACAAATGGATTTGCCCATTAATGCCTCGACAGCCTCCTTATAGATTTGATATTGCTCCTCACATGTATAAGGGGCATCCTGATTCATCAGGATAAACTCTGTACGATAAAGACCAACACCATCAAACCCATATTCCAAAACCTTGGCAAGCTCCATATTGTCAGATACGTTTGCATAAAATCCATAGGAAGGATGCAAAACAGCATGGTAGGACTCTTTAGATAATGCCGTACATATTTTTTTATATTTTAATATTTTCTTTTGTTCAGGGTTGACATAAACCTGTTGTTTTCTAGTGTCTAAAATCAAAAAATCAGCTTCCTTAACCTCTATAGAGGCTACCATATAAGGAATATTGAGCTGTCTACATAAAATAGCCCCATGAGAGCTATATCCTCCCTGACGTGTAATTATTCCTAAAATATTTCTTTTATTTTGGATTAAAAAAGAGGGATGCAGTAGTTCAGCAACTAAAATGAATTTTCCTGAATAGTCCTCCTTAGAGGTTCCTAAGATATTTTGGATGATTCTTGTTTTAATATCCTCAAAATCCATACTTCTTTCCTTTAAATACCGACTTGTAGAATTCTTAAGAATATCAATGTACTCCTCAAATACCCTTTCTAAGCTTCCTATCGCAGAACATCCTTGTTCTATCCACGTAATAGCCTTCGCTTTTAAAACCACATCTCCGATAACGAGTCTTTGAACCTCTAGATATTCTCGATTCTCTTCATTTTTTAGCTTCATGTCCTCGATTTGCTGAAGAGAGGCCGCTATTCCTTCCTCTAGTTTATTCTTTTCCTCTAATACACCTAAGGCTTTTTTATCCTCTAATACGGAGTAGCTTACGATGTGTGCTC
>UQGR01000042.1 GCA_900540705.1 uncultured Mollicutes bacterium | reverse complement strand
CTTAAGACAGATGATGAGATAGAGCTGCTTCGTCAGAGTAACCTACTTGTAGGTAAAACTCTGGCTGAAGTTGCTAAATTGATAAAACCAGGTGTAACAACCAAGGAACTGGATAAGGTAGCAGAAGAGTTTATTAGAGATAATGGTGCTATTCCTACTTTTAAAGGTTTTCCAAATCAAAATGGTGATCCATTTCCCAGTACATTATGTACTTCTGTAAATGATCAGGTTGTACACGGCATTCCGAATGATATTCCTTTAAAAGAAGGTGATATTGTTTCTGTTGATTGTGGTACTTACATGAATGGTTTCTGTGGTGATTCAGCCTATACATTTTGTGTTGGTGAAGTTGACCCGGAAATAAGGAAACTTTTGAAAACAACAAAGGAAGCTCTTTATTTAGGCATTGAGAATGCCATTCATGGGAAGCGATTGGGTGATATAGGTTATGCGATTCAGCAGTATTGCGAATCAAATACTTATGGTGTGGTAAGAGAGTTTGTGGGACACGGCATCGGTAAAGATATGCATGAAGATCCACAAGTACCCAATTATGGTAAAAGAGGATATGGCACTCTATTGAAAAAAGGAATGTGTATTGCCATTGAACCAATGATTACGTTGGGCTCTCGTCAGATAGTAATGGAGAGAGATGGATGGACAGTACGCACGAGAGATAGGAAATGTGCTGCTCACTTTGAACATACTGTTGCAATAGGAGTAGGAAAAGCAGATATTTTATCCTCATTTGAATATGTATAGGAAACCATGTAGCTACCAACCTCGTTTTTAACGGTCGTTGAATCTATAATTATATCCTTTGTAATGTCCTCCTTACCTAGAAAGGCACTTTTTAAATTTTCTAAAATTGCCTTTTGAAAATCCGTTTTATATTCTATAATCAAAATCGACTTATATAATTCTATCACTGGTTCATCCTTATTTACAATCTCAACCTGAATCGTGATTTCTGAGCGATTCATACTTCGATCATAAAATGAAACAGTTAAATCAAAAATTCTAGCCACGTTAGTATCAAAGGGGCTATAAGAAATTGAAGAGGTTACATCCCCATCAACTTTATCAATAGCCTTAAAATACTTTTGAAGTTCTACACGTTCTCCCTTCTCTAAAAGAATTCGATGATTTTCACCTAAAAAAGTAATGGCTGGTCCCTTTAAATCTTCCACCTCCACCTCTAGCTCCTCTATTGTAATATTCACACCATCAGAGGCTTGGAGAAAAACCGTATATACGCCAGGTGTATCGTATTGCACTAAGCTATCATCATAGGTCAAGCTACAATTCCCGCTATTATCTGAAGCCGTTACCTTACTTAAATAATCAGGTTTCTCAGCACCCATATAATATTTAATTTTTTTAGGAAGTTCTCTAAAGACTGGCTTTTCCTTATCCACAACACGAAAGGTAACCAAAGCTTTATATCCTTGACACTGTCCTGGCTTATATTTATTTTCTATGGCCTTATACCAAACCTGGTAATCTCCCACCCTCATAGTATCTACGTCTGTCAGTAGATAGAGCCAATCTCCAGTTGTTATATACTGAATTTCTGCATCCTCCATTAAGTTTCCATCTTGATAAAGTAAAGCCTTAGGAATATGAATATAGTTTTGGAGATTTGCGCCTAATGGCACTTCAATAGTGGTAGTGGCTTCATCCCAAGTAAAATACCAGCTACTGGCATTTCCTTTTATACTTCCAATAAATATCAAAAGAAATAAAATGAAAAGTTTTTTCAATCCCAGAAGCCTCCCGGAAGTAGCGATGCATATGCCCTACAAAACCCTTTATATCTTCCAAATTTCGAGCTAATTCGACATAGCTCGTTTAAAAAAAAGTTTTTTTCATATGTATTTTTCGTTTGAGCTACATTAGGAATAATAATTCTAGTTAGCTCAGTAAGTCTTTCTTCATCCTCACTTAACGTAAGATAGTTTATAATATTATAATTGAAATCACAATCATAATAATCACTTTTATCCATTGCAATAAAGGCAGCTAAATAATTTTTTCTATCAAATATGTAAATGGATAGCAGTTGAAAATAAGGTCTTAAATCAGAATAATATTCCGCTTCTTTTAATTGATGCTTGGCAACATCTAAAAATAATTCTAAAGAATTTTTCAATTGATGGTTTCTAATATAAGATATTTCTTTACATGCCACATCTAGCATCGAATTCTTGATGAGGTAAAGCCCTTGGAGATATCTGACATAGTCTGCCTTCTCAAATTCGGATGCCTTTAAAAAGGTATCAATTAACTCCTGGCATGACAACAAGGCCATTGGACTATTCAGCTTTATATAACACTCTAAACTACATAGCTTAGCAATCTTAAATAAAGCATTATCATTTTCTCCTAGACTTTGGATACTTCTTAAATTATCTAAGGTCTCCTGATACTCTTCCTCATAATATTTTAAAATCGAATAAAATACCATAAAGATGCTGAGCTCATCATTGCGCATAACATTTGTAATTTTAAACAATTCTTTGCTGATGCTGGTAGCTTCTTCTAATTTATATACCGAAATACAATAAATTAAACTGATCAGCTTGGTTCGATAATTATCAAACACATTACATTGCTTGTATACTTCCTCTAGTCCTCTTAGATCATCCAAATAGTAATACTCTACCATTTTAAGTAAAAGCCCATGTAACTCAAATAAAAGCTGTACCTGTGGTTCGGATAAATTAAGCTTTTTACAAATTTCATTTAACATATAGCGATTCGGCTTTAATTGAGCTTTTTCTATTTTGCACAAATAGGATACTGAGCATAAATCTCCTGCAACAGAGGATAATGTCTGAGATTGACTCGTTCTTACTCTTTTAAGCTCTGTTCCAAGCATGCTATAAGCATTGTCATCGTTTCTTCCCCTTCTTGCAAATTCTTCAACAAAAATATTCTTTTTCATTTTCTTCTCCTTTTCTACTCATTAAATATTACATTTCTATTATAAATAAGAGTGAAAATTATGCCAAGAAAAAAGTAATTGATAAAATAGTGTTTTTTTAATTTAGATTTATCATTTATATAAAATTAAACAAGAAAAAGAGTAAATTTGTTCCCCATTAATTCCAAAATGGCTGGTTTGATACTGAATAGATTTCAGTTCAAGCTTAGGATGTTCTGTTAAAAATTTATTCAATGCCTCCTCTAAATCCTTCTCATGCTCAAAATCAAAAAGCTTTGCCTTCATAAAAATCTCCCACCTTTAAAATTTAAAGCTACTATACCACAAGTCTTATGTCAAAAAAAAAAGAAAAATCTCTAAACAGAGTTTTCCTTTATTGGAAGTCTTTGTTGCATATAGCTGACAAAGGATTGACACAAAGCCTCTTCGTATATAGGTGTTTCTATATTCTGATACTCCTGTAACGCTTGGTTTATAAGAGGATGATATATTTCCGGTAGGTGATATAATGCCCACTCTCCACCTTCTTTTTTAGATAGAATTTTCTCCTGTTCCTTAAAGGCAAGCGTACGACAAAGATTTAGAATACTATACATTGTGTGCTGCTTGATACATTCTACCGCATCCTTCAAATCATAAATAATGCTCTTCCAGTAATCCCTTTTAGGAACCTCTTGAAAAACCTCAGGTATTGGTTTTCCCCATCGACAAATACCTCTATGCCAAAGAATGGTAAAGGCACATGCTAAATCCTCATCATAGCCATGCATTCGGCTACAATATCCCTCTAAATCCTCTAAGGCTTCCTTTTGATGTAGTAAAGAATAGTGAAGCTCAAAAGGAACAGGATAAACAAAGCTTTGACAGTACTGCTGTAAAACAACGCTCATCTCAAACCCCTTTTTAGGGGCATCCTTTTCCAACTGCTGCAACACCTGTATTAGAGAAACCTTATCCTTAAGCTCTAGTGGAGACTGAACGACTACGATAAAATCAATGTCACTTTTCTCCCATGTAAAACAGTCAAAGGCAATCGAACCATGGATATATATTCCAATTAGATTTTCCTTTAAAATGGAAATATAAGCCTTAGAAATGCGATTAAAAAGTTCATCTAAAATCATATCGCCTTACTCTTCACTGTACAAAATATTTTTAGAGTACAATCCTGACATTGGGGATTTTGGGCCTTACAATGGTACCTTCCAAACAATAGAAGTAAATGATGAGCCTCTATCCACTCTTCCTTTGGAATATACTTCCGAAATGCTCCCTCACAGGCTTCTACATCTGCAGGCGCCTTAACATAGCCTAAGCGAATGGCCATACGATGTAGATGCGTGTCCACAGGCATTGCAGGAATTTTATGGCCTTCTGCTAAAACCACACTAGCTGTCTTTCTTCCTACTCCGCTTAACGTCTGTAGCTCCTCTAAGGTGCTTGGAACCACATCATGAAATACCTCATGTAGGGTTTTCGCCATTGAAATTAAATTTCTTGCCTTCATATTTGCAAAGCCTAAAGATTTTATTATTTCATAGACCTCTTCATAGGTTGCCTGGCTCAGTGCCAAAGGCGTTGGAAATTTTCTAAAAAGCTCAGGCGTCACCATATTTACCCGCTTATCCGTAGTTTGACTTGAAATCATTACCGCACAAACAAGCTCAAAAAGATTAGAATAATTCAGCTCACACTTAGGATTAGGAATGTATTCTCGAATTAAATTTAATATCTCATTAGATTTCTGTTGATTCATAATTATAACCTACTTAAAAAGTCTTTGAATACCTTTGGAGCTTCCTTAGATACAGAAACCTCCTGTTTATGATTTGCTAAGGCAACTGTTAAAGTACGCATAGATAAAAGCTTTTTTCCAGCAACAATAGAATCTACTGCTGAAACAATTTGCTCATAGGTATAATGATCCTCTACCATAAACCCTTGTAAAATTTCTAGCTCATTTGCCGTTAAAACACGATTCATTTTTGAGGATACGTATTGATTCGCTTTTTCTATATCATAAAGGTCTAGTTCCGTATTCTGATTCAATAATTTTTCTAATCTTTCAAACAAAGGTTTAAAGGAAATGCATTCAATTCCCTTTCCATTATCGTAGGAAAGATACACCTCGTAATATCCTCGTTCCATAAGAGAAGCTACAATTTTATCAATTTTTGATGAAGCCATTAAAAGCTGGTTTTGAAGCTCATCTAGAGAAAGGGTACCACTATGGATATAATTATCTAAAATTTTTATCAAAACAAAAGCTTCTTCCGCATTTAATCCTAAAGGCTTTGCATAATCTAACATAACCTTTTCATATTCTAAATACCCTTTTTTAAATAATTCTTCTAGCATAATACTTCTCAACTCCTAATAACTTTTCTTAATTCCTCATCAAAGCCCGTAATAAAGGCTCTCTTATTAATAATTTCATGACGAATGTAAACTCGTTCATCATCCGAAGAAAAAATAATTTCATGAATGGCTGGGGCTTGATTTAACCGTAGAGATTGAATCTTCTGTTCTGGAATATTGAGCTTTCGGGCCAATACTCTAGCAGTTCCACTGGGAGCATCCTTTTTAGAGGTTGCATGAATTTCTACAAAATCTAATATGTCAAATTCCTCCTTGCAATCCTCAATCAGCTTTGAAAAAAGCTTGATTCCCTTGGCATAATTTGCTTTCCAGATAAAACATGTGTTCTGCTTCTTTGCTAAGAGGTTCAACTCCTCTAGCTGTTCAAAATCATAGCCTGTAGTCCCACTTAAAATGGGAATCCCTTTTTTTATTCCATCCTTTAAAATATCTATACATTCTGGTGAGGAAAAATCAACAATGACGTCTATTTTCTCACTTATCTCACTTAGACTAGTGTAGGTATTCACTTTGGAATGCTGCAGCAAATCTATTCCAATAATAGAAAATTCATTCTTATAATTTTCATAAATCTGACTACCCATTTTTCCACAAATTCCTATAATTGCCATTTGCATATAAACCACCACTATAGTATATGATGATTTTTATTTCCGAGCTTCTTTTTTTAAAGCCTCTTTTGCAGCATTTTGTTCTGCTTCTTTTTTAGATTTACCCATTCCTCTACCCATTAAAATATTGTCCATATACACGACAGCTTCATAGGTTTTATCGTTTGCTGGACCAGTATCCCTAATAATTTCATAATGAAGTGTTCGTTTATCTGCCTGAACATGCTCTTGAAAGGTAGATTTATAATCCTTAAATTGGATGACCAAATTAAAATAAGGTAAAACAATTTTTTCAACTACACCATATACATCCTCAAAGGTAGAATCTAAAAGAATAGCCCCAAGCATTGCTTCAAAGGCATCTGCAATAATGGCAGGTCTACTTCTACCACCACTATGCTCCTCCCCATTTCCTAAGGATATATATTGAGATAAACCAATTTTATCTGCATAGACATTTAATGCTTCTTCGCACACTGCCTTAGCACGTGTTTTGGATAACACACCCTCATCCAGCTGAATCTTTTGATAGAGATATTTTGACATGCATAGCTGTAACACAGCATCTCCTAAATATTCTAATCGTTCATTACATTCTACTCCATGCTCATTGGCATAGGAGGAATGTGTCAAAGCTAATTTTAATAACTCTTTCTTATGAAAATGGTAACCAATTATATCCTCTAATTGGCATAATTCCATAAAATCATCTCCTAAAATATATATTTATAATATTGAACCTAATATTATTCCTGTACCTCCGGGCTTGGAAGCTCAGCTGAAACCTTATTGATGATATCAGCCTCTACAAGCTCACGAGCCAAACGGATTGCATGAAAGAACGCATAAGGATCAGAATTTCCATGTGCCTTAACCACTATCTTTGACAATCCAAATAGCATAGCACCGCCAACCTCTTTGGTGCTCATTCTCTTTTTAAATCTTTTTAAATTCTTACGCATAAATAGATATCCAATTTTACCACCTAAGGAGGATTTTATCTCCTCTGATAGCATCGTAGCCATTCCCTTGGCAGTTCCTTCAATGGATTTTAAACAAATATTACCAGAAAACCCATCAGTAACTACAACATCACAAGGACAGTTTATCATTTCTGTAGGCTCAACATTTCCATAAAAATTGATTCCTGCTAAATCCTTTAGATAATAGTAAGCCTCCTTATCTATTTCTCTTCCCTTTCCAGGCTCTGATCCAATATTTAAAAGACCTACTTTAGGATTTTTAACATTCAAAATTTCTTTAGAAACAACGGAGGCAAAAATAGCTAGACTTCCTAAATGTTCCTTTTTAAGCTCAACGTTAGCACCAACATCTAACAGCAATCTTGGATGACCATCCATGTTAGGAATAAACGGGCACAGGGCCACTCTGTCCATCTGTGGAAGACGTCGCACTAATAAGTGAGCTCCTACAACGACACACTGGGTAGGGCCACTGGTCACACAGGCATCTGCTTCTCCTAGTTTACATGCCTTCATCGCTAGACATAAAGAGGCTTCCTTATTTCCTCGAATCGCCTTGACAGGGTCTTTTTCGCCCATATCTATAGTTTCCTTGGTATGAACGATAGTAATTCTAGTAGAATCTGTCAATAAAGGCTTTATTTTTTCTTCATCTCCGTAAAGAATAATTTCTAAGTCCTTATATTTTTGAACAGCCATCATACTACCTAACACTGTAGTATCTACGCCATAATCTCCACCATTTGCATCTACTGCAATTTTAAACATAATCGAATTCCTCCTGTTTAGTATCATTTTATCATTTTATCTAGTTAAAAACTAGTTAATTTTTGTTTTTTTATCAGAAATCTGCTGAAGAATTGCAGCCATTTTTTTATTCGTAATACCACCATTTAAGTATCTTGCAACAAATTCCTTACTATCATCCAAGGCACATTTCCATATTGCAATATCCTTAGAATCAAAATCAAAATTCAAGCTGCCAAAGCCAGATTGGTCTTCTCCCAAATAATCGCCAGGACCTCTAAGCTTAAAATCCTCTTCAGCAAGGACAAATCCATCCGTAGTTTTCTTTAGAATTTCTAATCGCTCTACGCCCTCTTTTCTGCTTACTAGGTAACAATAGGATTGACGTTCACCACGCCCTACCCGGCCTCTAAGCTGATGAATCTGGGATAATCCATACCGGTCAGCATCTAAAATTACCATGACCGTCGCATTTTTCACATCCACTCCAACCTCGATAACTGTAGTAGAAATCAGACAATCGATCCTATGGGCTTTAAACAAATTCATTACCTCTTCCTTTTCCTTTGCCTTCATTTTTCCATGAAGCAATTCAATTCTAGCTTCTGGTAATAAAGAAGAGAACCATTCAAAAGCCTTTTTAATATCTACATAATCCAATTGGTCATTTTCTAAAATCAAGGGTACAACTATATAAATCTGTTCTCCCATTAGAATATGACGATTCAATGTCTTTCCTAAAGAGGCTAGCTGGTCATAGGATAAAAGCTCAGTAATAACCTCCTTACGATGTGCTGGTTTTGTACGAATAATGGATAAATCTAAATCTCCAAAGCTAGTAAGTCCTAGAGTCCTAGGAATTGGCGTCGCTGTTAAATATAGTGCATCCACTCCCTTAAATTTTTCAATTAAAGCCTTCCGTTGGTTTACTCCAAAGCGATGCTGCTCATCAATGATGACAAGACCTAGCCGTTGAAATACCACCTTGTTTTCAATCAGTGCGTGGGTTCCTATAATCACATCAATTCGGCCATGCAGAAGCTTATATAGAATTTCCTGTTTTTCTTTTTCCTTACAGGAGGATGTTAAAAGTTCTACCTGAAGTTCAGGGAAGAGCAATTTAAAATTCATAAAATGCTGACGTGCCAAAAGCTCCGTAGGAGCCATTATAGAGGCCTGATACCCTGCCATAACTGTAGCAGCAGCAACAAGGAAGGCAACAATACTCTTTCCACTTCCAACATCTCCCTGAACCAAACGATTCATAATTTTTGAGGAATGTAAATCGTTAAGACACTCTTCAATAACCTTCTTTTGATCTGTGGTCAATTCATAAGGAAGCCCTTGAATATAATTATTCAAGCGTATTTCGTCATAAATTCTTGGAGATTTATGCTCAAAGCCCCGCAATAGCCGTAAAGATTCCAAGGAAGCTGTATACCAGAAAAAGTCCTCATACCTTACTCTTCTTCTCACCTTAATACAATCGGAAATATCCTTAGGAAAGTGAGCTAGTCGAACAATTTCATTCATTGTCAAAAGACGATATTTATCGATATAGTCCTTTGGTAATTCATCTTCTAATAGATATCCAGAGTCAAGTACCCTTTGTATGGCATGCTGAATCGTAGAATTATTAATATCTGGAATCCCATAATCTAATTCAATACGACAATCAAAATCCTCAAAAAAAATGGTAGATACACTGAACTCCTTTTCTTTTTCCTTATACTTCCCATAACAAATGGCTGAAATTCCCATTTGGAGGCGAAAACGAAGATAATCTCCTGAAAAGATGATACATTTGACCTTACTCCCATTCACCATCGCATAGAACACAAAGGCTTTTGCCTTTCGAGAGGTTTTTATTACCACAGGTCTAGAGCTAACGACACAACGAAAACAGATTTGTTCTCCACTAAAGGCATTTTCGTTATCTACCTTATAGAAAAAATATTTTTTGGGAAAGCGTAAAAGTAAATCCTTAGGACTATAAATCTGATTTGTATGCAATCGTTCTAAAGTTACTGGGCCAATATTTTTAATATTTTTCAGTTCCAAGAAAAAAACCTCCTTTTCTTTAATAAAAATGGTTGGATTTCTCCAACCATGCTAATTTTTTATCAAAATTCTTTATTCTACTGCAATGATATAGGAGTAAATATCCTGCTTACCCTCAATAATTTCAACCTCAACACTAGAATTATAGTTTCTGCACATATCCTCAAGAAGCTCTACTTCCTCTTCCTTCGCATCATTTCCACAGAAGAAGGTCACAATCTGACTTTCCTCATCAATCAAAGATTTCAAGGTTCCATTCAAAGCATCCTTTTGATTCTTAGTTGAAACAATAATTTCTCCATTCGCAATTCCCATGAAATCTCCAGCAGCAATTTTAACTCCACCAATTTCTGTATCACGGATGGAATAGGTAACCTCACCCGTTTTCACATGCTCTACAGCTTCAGTCATTGCCTCTAAATTTGCTTCCATAGTCTGTTCAGCATCAAAGGTCATTAAAGAAGCATAGCCTTGAGCTATCGTTTTCGCCTTTAATACCTCTACACGGGATTTGTCCATCAGCTTTGCAGCCTGGGCAGCAGCCATCACTACATTGCCATTATTAGGAATGATGATGATATTTTCTGCATGAACCGCCTTACAAGCCTCTACAAAAGCCTCAGTAGAAGGATTCATGGTTTGACCACCCTCAATGATATAGTCCACTCCTAAATCCTTAAAGGTTTGACTAATTCCTTCGCCGAAGCACACAGCAACTAAGGCAAAATGCTTTTTAGGCTGGCTTTCCTCATCAGAAGCGCCCTCCTTTAGGCTAGAATGCTGTAAACGCATATTTTCTATTTTCAAGGTCACAAATTCCCCATATTTTTGGGCAGCCTCTAAGGCACGTCCTGGACGGTTTGTATGAACATGTACCTTACAAATATTATCGTCCTTAACGACAACTAAGGAATCTCCAAGCATAGATAAAACAGACTTTAAGGTTCCCTCATCAAAATTCTGAGGATCCTTTAAATCCAAAATAAATTCTGTACAATATCCGAATTTAATTTCCACATCCAAATTTCCTGCAGCGGAAGCTTGTTTAGGGGTAGCCTCAGAAGCCTCTAGCATTTTACCATTCAAGGCCATAATCATACCTTCAACAATTTCTAAAAAGCCAGCACCTCCACTATCCACTACTCCTGCTTCCTTTAATACAGGTAATAGGTTCGGTGTATTATTTAAAGATTTCTGAGCCTCTGAATGATAATACTTTAATAATTGATCAATTGTTTTAAATTCATTCAAATGCTGTTTTGTATTTTCTGCAGCCTCACGCACTACAGTTAAAATTGTTCCCTCTACTGGCTCCATAACCGCCTTATAGGCAACCTTACAGCCAGAATCTAAACAATTCATAAAATCCTCTACCGTAAGCTCATTATGATCTAGCTTCTGCATTCCAACATACACGCCACGGAAAAACTGAGATAATATAACTCCTGAATTTCCACGAGCTCCCATCAAAGCTCCACGAGATAGGACCTTACCAACCTCAATAATAGAGGATGACTCACAAGAGTCCATTTCTCTTACACCTGACATCACTGTCATAGACATATTTGTTCCTGTATCACCATCAGGTACAGGGAAAACATTCAATTCATCAATTTTTTTATGGTTATTTTTCAAATTAATAGCGCCATTCATTACCATCTTTTTAAAAAGAGCTACGCTAATACTGCTAACAGCCATGGTAATCCTCCTAAATATAAAATTAATATATATGGTATAGCCTAAGCTATATTAAATCAAAGTTCATAAAACATAAGCAAAAAATAATGATTTTTAACGTGAATAAAATCACCCCTAATGTATTAAAATGTTTAATTCATTTAACATTATAGCACTAAATTTTAAAAATGTAAAATAAAATTTGCATTTCCTTATAGCGCTGCATAAAACTATACCAATTTTTTTATAAAAAGTCAAATACTTTTCACATTTCCCTAAATATAATTGAAAAAAATAAAAAAAGTTCTTGCAATTATAGGTATTTTAAGTTATACTAATAAGGCTTGATGAATTAATTTTATCGTCATAAGGAGGTAAAACTATGGCTAGATGTTATATAACTGGAAAAACCACAGTAACAGGGAATAAAAGATCTCATGCTTTAAATGCTACGCGTCGTACATGGAAAGCAAATCTTCAAACTGTACGCATCAAAGATGAAAACGGAAACGTTAAGAAAGTTAAGATTTCTGCTAGAGCTTTAAAGAGCGGCAAAGTAGAAAGAGCATAATTACCCTATACTTATGATTTAAAAAAGGTAGACACTGAGGTCTACCTTTTTCTTTTTAATTCCAGGAGGATAGTTTTAAAACCTTTCCATCAAACAAATATATAGTCCCATGGATAAGGAAAACTCTAGCCCCACGGTTCTTATCGTAGGAGATTTCAAAATCTTTATAAATCGTCACAGGATATTGTTCATTTGTTACATCTATTTTAAAAATAAGATATTTATTGTGGTATATCTTCGCCCCCATATAGAGATACTGCTCATCCTGATAGAAAAACAGGGCTTTATGGTTAGAAAACATTTGAATATCAATATATCCATAATAATCAGGAACTTCTACTTCTTTATGGGTTGAGGATAAAATATAATCATATCCGATTTGAGTTGTTTCCTCAGTATCCTGATAAACTGAAATCTTAGTAGAGGTTCCAGAATCTGTAAAGCCAAGTCCTAAAACGTAGTCCTGACCCTTTATCTGAAAATGATGGAGATAGTTAGAATACCCTGGAGCCTCATATGCAGATACAATTTTAGGTGCCTCAGGATTAGAACAATCTATTTCGTACAATGGGTCTGTATTAAGATAGGTCACAACATAGCAGGTTTCTTTCTCAAACCGCACCGATTTTATGATTTGATGTCCTTTTCCTATCCCTTTCTTTATGCTTCCGACTTCCTTTAACTGATTCTTGATGCTAAATATGGAAATGGCGTTTAGTTCTTCTGCTGGAGCACTTTGATTCGTATAAGCAACCCGAAAATAAGAATCAAATTCATCCATAGAGAATTGATTTAAAACAGAGCCCTGAACCTTCATTACTCCTATAGGTTCTAAATCATAGGAATACATAGAGATTGCAGTTATATCTCTATAGCTTACTCTAGAGGCTAGATAAAAGGCATTTTGGGAAGCATAAACAGCTGCAACACTTCCAGTTAAGCTTTGTACCTCATTAACCTCTCCTGTTTCTAAATCTAATTTTCGGATAGAATAAAGACGTTGGGGGGAACTAACCCCATCATGGAAACAAACTTCATAGTCTAGGTTCTCCTCTTCTATTTCGGAGCTTGTAACAATGTATAGAAAATTGTTTTTCCGTCTAGCTGTCACATAGCTTTCAAATTCCTCTTTATGGAATAAAGAAAGACTATTTTTTCGAAATTCATAAACCATTACCTTTTTACTTCCTAAGGTTATAATCTTATTTTCATAAAGGAATAGCTGCTGCCCACAATCCTCTTCCGCTGTAACAACAACATTTCCGTTTAAATCAAAAATTTTTAATCCAGAATCACAAAGTGCATAAATATATGTTCCATCACTTTTCGCAATATCTGCCTCATCGATTCCAGTTGTTTGAACATTGGTTTGAAAGGAAGAAGGTCCTTGATTCATATCCGTAGTAGGTGGCATAAGTTCTAAATCATTACCATTCCCTTCAGACCCCACATTCTTCTCTGAGCCCATAAAAATCAATTGTAGGATTGAAGTTTTTTTAGGGGGAATATTGAGAAATCCATATTTTACTAATAGGTCCTTATATCCTTGATTGGATTCTACAGCATTTAGCTTGCTAGAATCCATACTGATGGGATTATTTCTTATCTCAGCATTTTTTTCTATCCAAGCATCAATCTTAGAATTATAGCTTTCTACATAAGCATGCTGAATCAACAGCCCTAAAAAGCCAATACACAATACTGCAAAAATAGCATAGTACCATTTAAATTTAAACCGATGTACTGACGGTTTAACTTCATAATTTTTAAAGCTATCTTGATATTCTTTTTTTAATTTTTTTTGATATTCTTTTAAAGTCATAACTGAAATTCCTCCAAGCTTTCTTTTAATTTTTCCTTTGCTTGATAATAGTACTGGTTCACTACTGAAGGCCGTAAATTCAAAATTTCAGAAATCCTTTTCGTTGTGTGGCCACACAAAACCTTCATAAGAAAAACCTCTCGTTCTATTTCCCCGAGGTGACGGATTGCGTAATATAAATAAGGATGAGTTTCCTGAATTCCAGAGGAAAGAACCTGATCATCTGATAGAATTTCTTTTTTCTTTTTCAAATAATCCAAGGCAGTATTCTTAGCTAGGGTATAAATCCAAGCCCGGAAGCTTTTGGCGGAATACCCCTGAATAGAGACCGATACCTTCATATAGACATCCTGCAATAAATCCTCAATACTTCTTGGATTGGGAATGAACTGATAAATGGCAAAACGCGCTAAGGAAACGGTCTCTTGATATAAATGGTCAAATGCCTTATTACATCCATTTTTATATCGTTCTACTTCTTTTTCAAGATCCACTATCCTCACCTCACTTTAAATAACGAATAAAGTCTTATTTTTTTCATTTTAACATAAAAAAAGAAAAAAAGGGGCTGTAAAGAAATAAATTTCAGAAATGGAGTTTAGAACTTACAGCTCTTTTC
>UQGR01000041.1 GCA_900540705.1 uncultured Mollicutes bacterium | reverse complement strand
TTTGACTTTAAGAGTGGAAAAGTCAAAGGAGAGACAACTCTTTATGGAAAATGGGAAGCTAATGGACCTGTTGTTGGAGACAAATACACAGTAACCTATGTAATCAATGGACATGGAACACAGCCAGAGGGATTAACAGATGTAACCTCTTTACCAGCAAGCTTACCAGTATTAAGTGAAGAGGGGTGGAGTTTCGGAGGCTGGTATACCGATAATAATACCTTCCAGCATCAGGTAGAAGGTGGACAGGCCATCACAGAGAACACGACACTTTATGCAAAGTGGACAGAGAATGGTCCTGTAGTAACTACTCCTACTGCTACCTTAGTATATAATAATGGACAAGAGAATGGTACGCTAGAGGCTGTAGAAGAGGACGGATTATGGTTCTATAATAAACCTGCTGACCCAACTAGAAAGTATTATTCCTTTGCAGGCTGGTTCAAGGATTCAGGCTGTACTACTTCTGTTAACTTCGATGATGAGGCTGTAGACGGAATTACATTATATGCAAAATGGGAACAAGCCTATGATACTGTAAATACAGTTTGGAATTTCGCAGAATCAGCAGCTACTATCGTAGCTAATCCATCAGGAAATGTTTCTATTACAGCTGACTCTACATTTGGAAAATTCTTTGTAGGTGCTGGTGCTAGATTTGAAATTGGCGCTAGAAACTGCATTAATACTCAAAATAAGAAGTTTGAATTTACCCTAGGTGGAGCTGAAACAAACAATGGCTTTACCTTCACTGCAAAATGGGGTTCAAGCTCTGCAGGAAACTTTGTAATCCGAAACAAGGCTACACAAGAGGTAGTATATGAAAGTGGTAACCTAGCAGGTGGATCTGCAGAATTTAATGCTTCTGTAACTGGCTTAGTTGCCGGAACATATGAAATCGTTGGAACAGGTTCCGTTCGTTTCTATGATTTTGCATTAACTGAAAAATTACCTCAGGGTCCAACAACTGGTATTGAATTAGAATTATCTGGTGTTCAAACAGATTTCTTATTAGGCAGAGAATTTAATTCTACTGGTTTAAGCGTATATTTAGCTTATGAAAATGGACGTAAGGATTTATTACCATCCGAAAAATTCTCAGTTCAATGTGAAGACTTTACTACTGCTGGTAAAAAGACAGTAACCATCACTCATTTAGTAGATGCAACTACAACCTATACTAAAACATATACCGTAAATGTATGTGAAATATCAGAGGTTGTTTTATATGATTATGTCATTGAAGCCGGAAGTGGTAGTGTTAAATATGTAACTAAGCCTCTTCAAACTGTATTTAATTTAAATGATACATTTAATACAACAAATTTAACTGTAAAAGCAAAATGCCTATTACCTGAAACAACAGATAAGTATATCGAATTTATCTTAGATAGCTCTGAATATACAATATCTCCAGTAGATTTAACTACTGCCGGAAATAAGAGCGTTATAGTTTCTTTCAAAAATGATACAACAAAAACAGCAGATTACTCTATTGAGGTTGTCGCTGCCCCAGATTTATCTGCTGAGTCTATGGTTATGGTAAACGTTAACCCTGACAACGCTATTAGTGCTACAGGAGACGCTTATAACTTCCATACCATCAATCAAGCATTAAAATTCTTAGAATTAACTAAGGCTCCTGATAATGCGGTTAAGATGTTAGTTTTAGCTGAAGGCAAGACTTATTTCGAAAAGGTAGAAATTAATCTTCCTAATGTTGTAATAACGAATACTTGGGCATTAGAACAGGAATTCAATTATGAAACTGCAACTGAGGAAACTTATGCTGCATATCGTGCTCATACTTCAACCATTGAGTTCAATGCTTTAAATGGTTTATTAGACCCAAGCGGCGTTTCTGTACATAGCACAGATGGTTCTGCTTCTGTATGTGTAAGACCAGATGCTGAAGGCTTTAGCGCAATGGGTATCACTTTCAAGAATTACTGGAATACAAATGCTTTATATAATGAATCATTAACTCTTACAAGCAATACACAGGCTGTAGCTTTATTAAATCAAGCAGACAAATCTGCCTTTGTAGGTTGTACATTCACATCTTATCATGATACGTTAGAGGCACAAATTGGCCGTCAGTATTATTTAGGATGCTTCATTGAAGGACGTACAGATTATATCTTCGGATACAATGCAACTGCATACTTTGAAAAGTCAGAAATTCATACCTTAGGTGCTGGTGTTGACCAGAACAATGGTGGATATGTAGTAGCAACCAAGGGTAATACAAAAACTGGTGTTGACGCGATTGAATATGGCTATATCTTCAATAATTGTACCTTTACAGCAGACGATCAAACCATGAATGGTTCTACTTCTATTGCTCGTGGTTGGGATGTAGACATGAGAGTTATGGTTATGAATTCTGAATTAGGCGCTCATATTTCTACAGAAGCTTATGGAGAAATCACTCCTGAAGGAAAGAATCTAAATGACCGTTATGGTAAAATGAATGCTGCCCCAGTAGCAAGCCAATTATTAGAATACAATAACACTGGTGCTGGTGCAATCCAAGCTTCTTTAGCTGATACATGTACCGTAGTAGATGAAGCAACTGCTGCTCCATATGCAAGCTTAAAGACAATCTTTGCGGCTTCTAATGGTCAAGTTGAATATGCGGCTTCTTGGGCTGGTCCATTTGCAACAAAGGATGCAACCATCACTTTAAAGAATGTTGATGACACGGATAATATGGTTTTACAAAACTTTGCTTATCAAGGTTCAACTATAACAGAAAGTGAAATTAGAGAATTCGTAAACGTTCCAGCTGGTCAAACCTTTGCAGGCTTCTTCAGTGATGCAGCTTGTACAACTGCATTTGATTTTGATACTGTTTTAACAGAGAACACAACAATCTATGTTAAGTTTATGGATAGTGCCGTATTGCCTTCCTTCTCTGTTATCTCTGATGATTTAGCAGATGGTGATATCACAACGGATATGGCTTGGGGTACAAATGGTATAATCACCTTAAAGGGAACCTCTGGCGCTAAATTTACTGTAGATGCTAACTCTAAAACAATTACTGATGTAAATGGTAATGCAGTTACTACTACTAAGCGTTTAAAATGTAATGGTGTTGGTCGTGTTATTGAGATTGACCTTTCTCAATTCGGTGGTCAGGCCGTAATCGAAGTATTTGCATTAACTTCTTCTAGTAGCGATTTAACTCGTGGATTTAAGGTACTAAATGCTGCTGGTACACAAATTGGTGAAAATTACATTTGTGATGATGCAAAGAATCCTAAGAAATTCACAATTACATTAGATTGTGGTCAAGTTTATAGATTAGAAGGTATCGTAAATGGTATTAACTACTACGGTATCAATATCAAACCTGCTGCATAATTAAATCACTTTAGGTACTCAGTCTTTTGACTGAGTATCTTTTTTTTAAAAAAAAACACTCTTTAGGCTTAAAGAGTGCATAAGGTTTATATTAAAACATTGGGGCAAATAAGTAAAAGATATAGGATACCAAACGCTGCCACCAAGGACGTTTCTTCCATTCCTCATAGGTAATCTGCTTACTTTCATTACAGGCCTTTAAAAAGTCTTCCTGCATCTTCTTTATTTCATCATCCAGTAGAATCAAGGCTCCACATTCATAGTGAAGAAATAAGCTTCTAAAATCCATATTTATAGTTCCAATAAATGCATATTTATTATCTACAATAATATTTTTTGCATGATTGAAGCCCTTGGAAAACTCATAAATTTTACCACCAGCTTTTAATATTTCTCGATAATGATACCTTGCCAAATAGAATGCAGATTTTTTATCGGGTATACCTGGCATTAAAATTCTCACATCCACTCCACTTTTAGCAGCAAGAGCGATGCTTTCAATCATACCATCGTCAATGACCAGATAGGGCGTTGAAATATAAAGGGTCTTATCCGCACTAGTAATCAAAGACCTAAACACGTCATACCCAACATTTGTTCCGTTAGATGGGCCATCTCCAAAGGGCATAACAAAGCTAGAATCCTTTAATATCTCAGTTTCAGTAATATAATCCTCAATTTTTAAAAAGGTGGTTGTCGACATATACCAGGTTTCAATGAATAGGGCCACAAAGCCAGCAACAGCTTCTCCCTCATATTTTCCACAATTATCTCGCCAAAAGCCAAATCGTTCCTTCTTATGGATATATTCATCCGCAAGGTTATCTCCGCCGCAATAGGCTATTTTTCCATCTATAACGATGATTTTACGATGGTCTCGATAATTAAAGGCAGGATTAATGTTTAAACCAAGGGGATTGTAGTTCACAATCTGACAATTCGGTATTTTAGTAAACTGTTTAATTATTTTAGATTTTAATGTGGCTTTTGACCCTAAATCATCATAAATGATTTTAATCTCAACCCCTTGACCTCCTTTTTTTTCAAGAATGGGGAGAAGCTGATCCAATACATAGCCATTACTCATAATAAAGGATTCTATAAATATATACTTTTGAGCCTTGGAAACCTCTTCTATGAAATCCTCAAACTTTACTAACCCATCCGGTAAAAATGTATATTTGGTATTTCTATATACCGGATATCCCGTATCGGAATGGACCACACGAGCTTGTTTAGCCGCCTTAGCATCCAGCTGATTTAAGGTTTCAATCAAACTATTTTCCACAGCATAGTTTTTATATTTCAACTTCATTTTTCTTTGTTTATACTTAGGAAGCCTTCTTCCTCTGTGGTTTAGCCAATAAAGAAGAGAAAACGGTAATGGCATAATCAAAATCAAAATAGACCAGGTCAGCTTGTAGTTTGTCAGCATAGGCTTGTGAATGATATGTAAGACAATCGCCGCCGCAAACACTTCAATTATGATATAAGTTATTATATTGAAGTCTGAAGAAAAGTTGATTTGAAACATCAATGCGAATAACGCAACCTGTAGTGCAAATACCAACAGGGTAATAATCAAAATGATTAGTCTCTTCCATATAGGTACACTATTTCTTTCATTAAGAGTCATCCTCTCACCTCCTTAATTTTTAGGTGTTGTAATGATAAAGGAAACGCCAATCGCCTCATTTTTCACTAGGAGCTGCATGCCAAAGAAGTCAACCGTCTTTTTGACGATGGACATTCCTAATCCAAATTCACCCTTACTTCCTTTTTCATAAGGCCGAAAAGAGTTTCGAATAAACTGCTCATCAATTGGATCTCCATCATTATAAATACGCAGGCGATCCTTTTTTAATACAATCTTTATTTTAGTTTTTGCATATCTTTTCGCATTATCAACAATATTATCTACAATCGTGTAATAATTTTCTCTATACCCCTTAAAGAAAACATCCTCTTGCAGGTCTAATTCAATATCTATATTTGTTTGAAACTTATAGCCCTGAATGACTTCCTCTACAATCTCCTTCATATTGACATCCTCAAATTCCCGATCCTTTTGAAGATATTCTAAGGAGTTATACTGCAGTAAACGATTCACCTTATTTTTTAAAATTTCCGTTTGAGCGATGATAATTTTACTGCTGTCCTCATCAGCCATACCATCCTGCTGAGCCTCTGCATAGGATTTAATTACCGCAATTGGAGTCTTAAAATCATGACTGATATTTTGAAGCATTTCCTGTTTGGTTCGTTCACTTTCCTTAATTTCCTCACGCATGACCTCTACTGCGCGTGATAGTTCTCCTACTTCATCTAACCCGTCATCGGCATAGGAGGTTTGATAGGCATTTCTTGGAAGAGAAAGAATGTGGTTTTGAATTCTATGTAATCTTCTCGCAAACTGACTTCCCCATATAGCAATCACCAAAATAGAAAGACAGCTAATAATTAAGAATACCAAAATTAATTGGATGGAGGTTTTCTTTACAAGATTCGTTGCATATAAAGAAGTTGTAAGTAACAAAGTAAAGCTTTTACCAGCATCCTTAGAGGATATTACATAATAAATAGATTTCCCTTCAAAATTACTTATTTTATTCGGATGGATATATTTAGGCTCGGCTTGAGAAAATTCGTTTATGATTTTTTCTAAATCATCCTCATTAACATATTGATATAAATCCTCTGAATGAATCGTCTTCCCATTTTCAACTCTTAAATAGACAACCTCCATATCTCGAAAATCCACGTCTCCTGTAATTTCGTGAGTATCAAATAATGTAGAATACGTGATAAGTCTTGAAAAGGTCTCATCCTCTGCAATAAAATGAATTCTTACTAAAGTTAATCCAGTAAATGCTGAAACAGATGCTAAAAGAACTAAAATAAATAAAATTACAATTTGACTAGAAATAGAAATTTTTCTCATGCTACTAATAACCTATATCCATATCCATAAATTGTTTCAATTTGAAGCTCAGGCATTTTCTGTCTCAATCTTCTAAGCAAATCGTCAACAACCCGGTCACTGCCAAAATAATCTTCTCCCCAAACCGCATTTAAAATTTGATCTCTGGAAAAGGCCTTTCCAGGATTTTCAACCAAATATAACAAAAGGTCATATTCCTTAGAGGTCAGCTGAAGCAGAGAATTATCATAATAAACACTTCTTCGATCCTTATCTAATAGATAGTTCCCGATTCTCGTTTCATTCTTTAAATCTTTTGTTTGTAGATGTTGATAGCTTCTAATTAGTAAATTTTTCACCCGAAGAACGAGCTCCCGTATAGAATAAGGCTTCGCAAGGTAATCATCACTTCCAAGCTCCAATCCCATAATTTTATCTATATCCTGATCTCGAGCTGATGTAAAGATAATCGGTTTGACAGCATTTTCCGCATGTATTTTTTTAATTAAATCATATCCACTAACGATTCCTGGCAGCATAATATCTAAAATCCATAAATCAATACTTTCATCAATCGCTTTTTCAGCATCCTCCCCTGTCGCATACCACACTACCTCATAGCCTTCTGCACAGAGATATTTCACAACAAGAGCCGCTAAATTTTTTTCATCCTCAACTAATGCAATTTTATACATCTTCTGAACCTCCATTTTCTTATCTATATTATATAACAATATCTTTAAAGGATAAAGGGCAACCTTTACATCGGCTGCCCTTTACCCATAATTGGGAGAGTTATAGTTTGCTTATGAAAAAAGTTTCTATCTTTGTAGGGATATTAAGATAGATACTGTCTCTTTAAGACACCTATAGTATACCCTATAAAAATAGTATTATTATCGTAAAATTATGGGAAATTGTGAAAAATTCAAATTTCTTCATTTTTCTTATATAATGATTTAGCTAATTTTAAAATCTGTTTTGTCCATTTTTCTTTATAGTAAGCTAATAAAGATTTTAAAATTGGAAAAGCTGAGAATAAAAGTCCTATACCAAGTATAGAAATGATAGCTCCAGGAAGTATAGAATTCCATTCCAGCAAACAGGTTAAACCAATCCCAAAAACTATCATAGCTAAACCTATAGCTCCTATATAGAATACTTTAGGGACAATTCTTATTTTTAAGTCCAAAGCCCTAATCTTGTTGACTACAATAGTAGAGCTGTTCATAGGCTCATACTCTCTTTTTATCTTTTCAATCCATCTTCTTTCCTCTGGAGTAGGGGCAGAGTATAGAATCTTAAATTTATCTGCCATATCCATCCTCCCGAATAGAAACCTGAAATTTTGTTCCCTTGCCTAGCTCACTTTCTACAGTTATTTCACCACCCAAAATATCAATTACTCTCTTGACAAGGGCCAAGCCTAGCCCATTTCCCTCTTTGGAATGAGAAGTATCTCCTTGATAAAATTTATCAAAAATTCTTTTACCAGTTTCCTCCTGCATACCACAGCCAGTATCCTCGATAGTAAAGATTAGCTTTTCATATAAAGATTTTAATTGAATTCTTATGGTACCTTCATTTTCTGTGAATTTAATTGCGTTAGAAATTAGATTGTTCCAAACGAGTTCTAAATAGCTTTGTTCACTGTGAATAAAAATATCTGGCTCCACAGAACATTCTAAATGGATATCTTTAGCTTCAATCAATGGTAAAAATTCTAATATTTGTTCAGTTAAGGATTCACTTACATTAAATCGTTTAAACTGAGGGAAAAGCTCACCATTTTCTAATTTATTTAATTTTAAAATATCCGTGACCAGATTGGTTAATCTTTTACATGCTCCCTGCAAGGATTCTAAATAAGTTCTTCTTTCCTTTTCTGGTAGGCACTTATCCTCTAGGGCCTGAGCATAGTTTTGAATGATGGTAAGGGGAGTTTTAATCTCATGAGAAACGTTTGATATAAAATCTGTTTTTAGCATTTCAATTTTAGATAGTTCTAAAGCCAGTCGATTTAAATCCAATTTTATTAAATCATAAGACGTATAATCCCTTTTATGACTTGGCTCTAATTGAATGTCAAAATTGCCATAAGTCATTTTCTTTGTGGCCTCCAAGATTTCTCGGACTGGCTTATCAACAGTCAGTCTTCTTCTAATAAAATCTATGGTTGCACAAAGGATGGAAGAGAAAAATATATATAATATTAAAATACCAGCGATAAAGTTTTCCTCTTTATCCTTTATTGAAGAATATATTACGACAGCTAAGCTAGAATTTATGGCTACAGTGATAAAAAAAATAAGATATCCCTGAAGGGAAGCTTTTAAATTACTCATTTTAATACCACCCTATATCCAAGACCATGAACCGTCTGTATTTCAAAGCCATCGCAGTTTTTTGTCTTATCCCGGATTTTAGAGAGGTATACATCCACTGTTCTTGAGGTGGCAGAGGAATCATAATCCCAAAAGGTTTCCATTAAAAATGATCTTGTAAATGTTTTTCTAGGATAGGAAAGCAAGTGAAACAATATTTCAAACTCACGTACAGACAAGCCTATTTCCTGGCCATCTATAACAGCAACATGCTCCTCCTTGTTCATCGTTAAATTGCCTATAGAGACTTCATTCCTGTTTTCTATAGCTGTTCTTCTAAGAATAGCCTTGATTTTCAAAATTAAGACATCTAAATCAAAAGGCTTGGTTATATAATCATCTATTCCAGCCTGATAGCCTAACTGAAAAGAAGGCTTATCATCTCTGGCTGTCATAAATAAGATAGGAACCTTTTTATCGTTTTCTCTAACGTTTCTAGCAAGAGTATAGCCATCACAAAGAGGCATCATAATATCACTTAAAATCAAATCAAACTTTTGTTCGTAAAAAAATTTTAAGGCATCAAGTCCATTTTCTGTGCTGCAAACCTGCCATCCTTCTTTTTTCAAATAGGATGTAAGTAAGGAATTTAAAGACTTGTCATCTTCTGCTAATAATATATTCATTCTGCAACCTCCTCTAGCTTTAGACACTGTTTATCTTGCATAATCCCATCTAGCTTTTTTATAATGCTAGCATCCTTAAAGTGAAATATCAAAGCTCCAACCGCATACGGAAATATCAATATTTCTGATAAAATAATTATACCAATTTTTATCCAAATAGGCCAGTTGAAGATTGGAGATTTTTCTTTAAGTATAACTCCATCGATTATCTCATCTTCTAATTTAGCATGATACACATAGTTTCCATAAAGCTTACTATGCGTAAGCTGGATTGTAAACTCCTCACAAGTAAATTGAGAAGCATCCATCGCTTTATAGGAGTTATGCTTGCGATCTACAATGCTAATCCTAGGGGCAAAAAATATATAAATGCCAATGAGTATCATAATAATTCCTACGATGATTCCTAGCAATCCATCTAATTCATTATGAGCCTCTTTAGAGGAAAAAGACATAATAGCTAGTTCAGTTAACGCAATGGCGGTCATTGCGGAGCATAAGCTGATGAGCTTAATATTTCGATAATAATGCCCTTTTCCATACGCGTTAAAACAACCCTTTATAGCTATTCCAAATTCTAAAAAGGACATAAAGGCTATCATAACTCCTAAAATCATAGAATAGCTTCTACCCTCATACCCAAATAGATATCTAGACATATATCCCGTGTATTGTATTCCAGCTAAGGTAAGAAAAATAGATACCTTTATATTTCTAAAACGAAAGGATTGCTTATCCCTTCTGGTTATCCCAAATAAGCATTCTAATTTGGATAGCATAATACACAAATTGACAATAGCCGCTGGAAGAAAGGCAAGACTATAAATACTTAATATTCCTTTAGCTACACTAAGAATCCCATTCCAAGCAATGGAAAACCTCGTATAAAATATAGTCTTTTGTTCAAAGGATAAATGTTTATACTTTAAAATCCATTGCTTCATATGATTCCTCCCTAGCTATCTTCTCAGACTACTCATTTAAAAGCTCTTGGCTTAAGTTTAATATCTGAGAAGAATACTTGTTCTTTCTATATTGTAATATTTTTTTATAAATGAAATAATTCACTACACATAGTAAAATACCTATAACTCCGATGATGATACCTAACCACATCATTCCTGGCAATATAACCTCCATGGCCACACACATTCCAAAGCCTAAAACTAGAGTACTAATACTACCAAAGACATAAGCAAATATTACAGTTGGCTTTTTCACCTTTTTATCTAGTTTTTTAAGCTCCTCTAGTTTCCCTTCTTCCTTTGTTTGATATCTTTCAATAATTTTTTCTAAATATTGTTGTTTCTGTTGATTCATATTTTATTCCTCCTTTTTAAATTCAATAGCATTATAAAGGAGGAATATTAAGTTAACATTAATAATATGTAAAAGTTTTGTAAAACAAAAAAGCATATCCCCTTGCGGAATATGCTTATCTCTTAAATTTAATTATTCTTCGTACATGTCCTCATAATCATCCATAAGGTCATTATACTTATCCTCATTGAAGTCGTCCTCAGAGTAACGCTCCGTCAATTCACCATCAATGATAGCGTCATCATCCTCTTCGTATTCGTCATCCTCATACTCGTCGTCTTCTTCATCAAGAGTATCATCGTCCTCTTCATCTTCTTCGTCCTCGTATTCGTCATCCTCATACTCATCGTCTTCTTCATCAAGAGTATCATCCAACTCTTCTTCCTCGACAACCTCTTCCTCAATTTCAACTTCCTTAGAGTTGAAGGCTGAGCCATCCTTGTCATATTCATCCAAGGACTGGCGACTTTTTAAATCCCATTCTTCATCGCCCATATATACAAATTTCGAACTAGTAGTAATGTCAATATATAATTGAGTAGCATAATGTCCATCTGGATCATCTAATCCCTTAACCTCTAAAACCTCTTTGATTAAGTCTCTAATGGATTGTTTAACTTTTTTTTGTTCCATCAAGTATACTGCCACTTCTAATAATGACATCTGCGAAATATTTTCCATTTAAAATTCCTCCACTATAAAACACTTGATATTTTACTAAAGTTTTAAAGATTTATCAAGTGTAAACATTTAAAAGTAACAATAATTTTAAGTGTTTCTCCTTAAAATAAGCTTTATTTTTACTTTTATTTAATATAATATACCCTTTTTTTAAATTTATTTGTCTAAAATTGTCACAGAAAGAGTATGACTACTAAGTATCTGCTGGTCTAACAGCATATCATACTGAATAATAATTCTTTTTTTCTGAATAGATAACCTTTTACAAAAAATTTCAAAGGTAAACTTTAGTCCCTCTTCATTTTGATAGGCTCCAGGAGTGAAATGCTCAAGCTCAAAGGCCATCTCCATTTGCACAAGGCCTGTCCGAGCTAAAGTGATTCTATCTTCCTCTAATGTCATAGTAATCTGGGTATGTTCACAAGACTTGTCCACAAAGGAAAGCACATTCTCCTTAAAGGAGGCATCTGCCACAAAATATACTTTATTTTTTTGATCATCCATACTTAAAAAGGAAACTTTCATAACTATACCTACAAAATTAAAACAATTAATAAAACTAAAAAGCCTGGTAATCTAAAAAATCCAATTAAGGCAATGGATAAAAGATTAAAGGGGAGTGTCACATTAAAGAATTGTCCAACTAAATTAAATAGTAATACAGAGGCAACTCCTATAACTACAGATTTTACTACATATTTGAGCGTCTTTAACATAAAATCACCACATAATTATATGTGGAAATTTCTTTTAATATTCTCTTCGCCCTTCCATGGCCTTTAGAAGCGTCATTTCATCGGCATAAGCCATTTCGCCACCTACTGGCAAACCATGAGCTATCCTTGTTATTTTAACAGGAGAATCTGCCAACAACTCTTTGATATATCTCGCAGTAGTTTCTCCTTCTAGAGTCGCATTGGTGGCTAATATAACCTCTTCTATGGTTCCAGTTTGAACTAGCTCTATTAAGGAAGTGATATTCAAATCCTGAATGCCGATTCCCTTAGAGAAACTGATTGCTCCATTGAGAACATGATAGATTCCTTGATATTCATTGACATTTTCAATCGTATAGAGATCCTTAACCGTCTCTACTACTAAAACCTGCCTATGGTTTCTAGAGGAATCCTTACAAATTTCACATTGCTCATCTTCTGCAATATTACCACAGCTTTTACAGATATGAATGTCATGCTTGACAGCCTGAAGATGTTCTGAAAATTCCTTTGCCATCTCCTCTGGCATTCTAGTATAAACATATAGTGCATATCGCTCGGCCGTCTTTTTTCCTACGGATGGCAATCTAGAAAAATCCTCTATCAAGGATTGTAATGCCTTAGGATATTTTAGCATTAGAACAAGCCACCAAATCCGCCGCCAAAGCCACCTAAAGCCTTTTGAGATTCAGCTTCTATTTTCTTGTTGGCATCATTTAAGGCAGCAACTAAAGTATCCTCTATCATCTCAATATCATCTTTAGATTCTAACGCATCTGGATCAATTTTTACGGATACCACTTCATGTGTACCCTTTACCTCAACAGTAACCATACCGCCTCCGGCAGTTCCTGTAAATACGGTGGATTCCAGCTTTTCCTGAGCCTCCATCATTTGTTTTTGCATTTTCTTTAAACGCATCATAGCCTGCTGATTCATAATTTATTCCTCCATAATTTCTATTTTATCTTTATCAATTAGCTCATAAATTTGATTGAGCTGTTGTTCATCTGGGGAAGGTTGGTTTTTCCCTTCGGGTTCCTTCCTTTTTAGAACTCCTATTTTTATTTTTTCTAGCTGAACAATTGGGGTGTCCTTGTATTTTGCCAAATAATCCTTTTTAATCTTATTCCAAATTCCTTTTGGCAAACAGATATAATCCGTTATTCCTGAGTCATAGCCATCTAAGATTTCAATAATCTTCATAAAATTTTCATAACGCATAAGACGATTACAAAAACCTAAGTCATTCAACACGACGATGAACTGATGCTCATTGACGGCCACAAGCTCTCCAGCCGCCAAAATTTGAGCGATAAAAACACCCGAAAAATCAGCTTCCATCTTTTTCCAAATATCCTGTAATGCCAGTTTTCTAGTCTTAGAAGCACTATTTAAAACAGCCTCCACCTCTTCAATTTGTACCTCATCGGAAGCTACTGGTACAATTTCCTTTGGTGGTTCCGGTTGAGGCTCCTTTGGCTTCTGGTCTAGCTGTTCTAGCTCCTCTCTTGTAGGTAGCTGAATTTGAATAGGCTCAGCCTTTACAGGCTCTGGTTTCGCCTCTGATAATAGATGAAGGGTGTGTTCTAGCTGTTCAATTCTGTCTAACAGACTCACCTCTTCAGTCAACTTAATATCACTCATCTTCAAAATAGCCAATTCTAAATAAGCTCGCTTTTGATTGGAAAACCGCATATTGTTATTCGTTTCATTCAAATGGTTCAACCATTCATAGATTACATTTTTCCCAATTCTTTTAGCAAAGGTAATAAAATCCTGTTGATGAAATTCAATACGATCATCTAATATTGCATTATTTTTAAAAAGAAGGGTATCTCTCAAAAACATAATGATATCATTGATAATTCTTGGAACTTCTTTTCCTTCTCTTAAAATTCCATCCACCTGTTTTAAGGCCTCTGTCCCGTTCCCCGATAGACAGGAATCCAATAACTTTACAATATCCATATAGGAAATGTTTCCACTGACTGCAAGAACATCATTCAATGTGATTTTTTCATTTACACTGAAGGAAATGGTTTGATCAAATAAAGATAAGGCATCTCTCATTCCTCCCTCTGCTGAGGAGGCAATCTGACTAAAGGCTTCGTCTGTCATTGAAATTCCTTCTGCCTCGGCAACAATCTTAAGACGCTTTAGGATGTCCTCCATAGAAAGAGATTGAAAATCAAAGCGCTGACACCGAGATAATATGGTATTCGGAAGTTTATAGGGCTCCGTTGTAGCTAGTATAAAAATCACATGAGCTGGTGGTTCCTCTAATGTTTTTAATAATGCATTAAAGGCAGCATTGGAAAGCATATGCACCTCATCGATGATATAGACCTTATATTTACCAACAGAAGGAAGATATTTCACACTATCTCTCAAAGCTCGTATATCATCCGCTCCATTGTTGGAGGCTGCATCTATTTCTACAACGTCAGGCACAGTTCCTTTTTGAATTCCTTGACAGATGGCACAAGAATCACAGGGCTCTATCGTTGGACCATGCTCACAATTTAAGGCCTTAGCCATGATTTTAGCTAACGTCGTTTTTCCTGTTCCTCTTGGTCCACAGAATAAGTAGGCATGTGCCACCTTATTTAGTTTTATCGCATTTTGTAGAGTTTTAATGATATGCTGCTGTCCTACAACATCCCCAAATTTCTGAGGACGGTAAGCACGATATAAGGCTACATACGCCATAGCATTCCCTCCTATTCCTGTACATCTAGATAATAAATATGTTTAACTCCATCCCCATCATAAAAATGATAGTAGGATATATAGGTTTCCTTGCTGACAAGCAGGTCATATACCGATGTGGTAAAGCCATCCTTGTTTAAATCAACACCAATAGACTGGTAAGCTTTATTAATTAAATCACTACAATAGGCTTTGTTCTTAGTATCAAACAAAAAGGAGTAATTATAGGGATCTCCCTCTAGGGCCATAGCTGATGCCAAAACTCTTTTTCGTTCAGCCTCGGTCGTTCTTACCCGTAAACCAATGACTTCTTTATAAGGGTGATTTGTAGACCAATACTGTTTAGAAAGCATCGTAGATAAATTCAATCCTGGATTCATTCCCGTAGACTCTAGCGTTTTATTTACATCCGCTTTACCGAGGTAGTCCTGATAATCACCTAACACCATAGCGGCATGTCCTCCCGCAAAAAAGGATACAAATTCTTTTATAAATGGGATATTCAGCTCTGAATTTAAGCTGATTAAGATATCTCCCGTATCTCCAGGAAGAATGGTAGTTCCCTTTCTTTGAAGAGCTGGACGCTCT
>UQGR01000040.1 GCA_900540705.1 uncultured Mollicutes bacterium | reverse complement strand
TCCTTTAAAATATGATTTAAACGCTTATGATCTGCTGCCCCATAGCTGTAGCTCATCAGTGGCATGGTACCCTGAGCAATTCCACTGACTCCCATATAGACAAAATATTGGAGCTTATAATATAAACCAAAGGTTGTAACAGCAAACTCATGCAAGGATACGAGGATATAGTTCATAGAGCTGACCATAAGAGAAGGAATGGCGTTCATAAAGAAGGAGGGAATTCCGATTCGGTAGATAGATATACAATTGGTTTTATCAAAATGAAAGCCTTTGAAATGAATTCGAATGCGATTTCTTTTAGAAATGAGGAATCCAAGCATCACGATTGTAGCACATACCTGAGCAATGACAGTGGCTAATGCTGCCCCAAACAGCCCCATATCACAGGTGAAAATAAGGATGGGGTCTAGAATTACATTGAGGATGGCTCCTGTAAGTAAAGATATCATCGGGAGAGCCATTTTGCCATCTGCCTGCAAAATTTTTTCCATCGCAATTTGAAATATGGTGGTAAAGCTAAAGATAATCATCATTTGAATATAGGTTAGGCTATAGTCAATTACCTTAGCTTCTTGGGTAAAGCTTTCAATAAACACTCTAGAAAGCCCAAGCCCTAAAGCCAAGACGATTCCATAGTGAATAAAGGATAACAGCAATCCCAGGGTTGCTGCATTTTCAGCCTCTTTATGCTTGTTTTGACCAAGCTTCATTGCGATACAGGCATTCATTCCTACGCCGATTCCTACAGATAATGCGAGTATTAGATTTTGAATAGGATATACAATAGAGATTGCCTCCATAGCCTTTGCATCATAGCTTGTGACATACATAGAATCGATGAGATTATATAAGGATTGAATGATCATCGATAAGGCAGGTGGAATGCTCATTTTGATGATTAATGTTAATATTTTTTGTTGTTTCATAAGCCTTAGCCTCCTAATTTCATAAAAAAAACAGCCTCATAGTTCTTTGTTTGGTTGACTCCGAAACAAAAAAATACGAGGCTGATTCAGCTAGAGGAATTTTATCATACTTTAAGATTCTTGTAAATAACTTAATTTTAAAAAGAATCAATTTCTTTTTTTAGTTCCTCTAAAATATTTTCTTCTTTAATTTTTCTAATGACCTCTCCCTTTTTAAACAGAACAGCGCTCCCCTTTCCACCGGCAACACCCAAATCGGCTTCTTTAGCCTCTCCAGGACCATTTACAACACAGCCCATTACGGCAACATGAATTTTTTTGTTTACATGGTTTAGATATTCCTCAATCTCTTTGGCGATAGGAATCATATTATATTGAGTTCTGCCACAAGTTGGACAGGAGGTAAGGGTAGGAATATCCTCTAAGAAGTGAAGCTCCTTTAGAATCTCCTTGGCAGCAATCACCTCATATTTTGGGTCATCTGTTAAGGAGACACGAATGGTGTTTCCAATTCCTAACTCTAAAATTTTAGTTATTCCGATACTGGATTTTATCAGTCCCTTGAAGGAGGTTCCTGCCTCTGTAATTCCTATATGCAAAGGGTAAGGAAATGTTTGACTGGCTAGCTTATAGGCCTCTAGGGTAAGGTCTATATTGGAAGCCTTCAGGGAAAGGCTGATATTATGAAAATCAAGCTCCTCTAAAATTTGAATATGTCTTTTCGCTGCCTCAATCATATGCTCTGGGGTTGGCTTGGCAATATCCTTAGGAAGAGAGCCTCCATTTACACCGATTCGAATAGGTACATTTTTCTCCTTACAAAGCATGACGATTTCCTTTATCTTTTCTGGGTTAGAAATATTTCCAGGGTTTAACCGGATTTTGTCTACGCCCTGCTTTAAGGCTAGGATAGCGAGCTCAGGATCAAAATGAATATCTGCAACTAAAGGGATATGGATTTGTCGTTGAATCTGGGAAATACTTTTTGCATCCTCCTGGTCTAATACTGCAACTCGGATAATTTCACAGCCTAGCTGTTCTAGTTCAAGGATCTGGGCAACAGTGGCACCTACATCCTTTGTAGGAGTATTGCACATGCTTTGAATATAGATGTGAGAATTACCACCATACTTTAAATTTTTTAAAGGAAATTGAATCGTTTTTTCTCTTGTATACATGAAAATCACCAAATATAATTATAGCAAACCTGGGAAAAGAAAAAAAGTAGTTGCATAAAATATTTTTTTTTGGTATAATTCTACAGGAAGTAATCTTGAAGTCTGGAGGGAAATAAAATGCGTGATTTAGTTAAATTAATTTGTTCTGAATGCAAGAATGAGAATTATTATACAGACAAAAATAAGAAGACAACTCCTGAAAGAATGGAGATTAAAAAATATTGTCCTCATTGCCGTAAGCATACATCACATAAGGAAAAGAAATAATAAGCTTTTTAAAAGCTTTTTTCTTTTTATAGGAGAAAAATAATGGTTGAAACAATAGTTACAGGAAGTTTTTTTACAAATACATACATCATATCAAAGGGCAACGAATGTGTGATTGTGGATCCTGGCCTAGATTTTGAACAAACCGCTCTAGAGCTTCAAAAAAAATATAAAGTTCTGGCCATTCTTTTGACACATGGACATATGGATCATATCGATGGAATCCGTTACTTTAAAGCTCCGGTTTATATTCACGAGCAGGAGGAGGAATTTCTATATGATGCTTCTCTATCCTTATACCGGATGGTTTCTCATTCTAGTCCATATCACAGAGGTGATTTAGAGGTTATCAGGGTCAGTGATGGGACAGAATTTGAGCTGATGGGTGAAACGTTTAAGGTTCTTCATACGCCAGGTCATACTCGAGGCAGTGTGTGCTATAGCTTTAAGAATAAAGTATTTAGTGGAGATACATTATTTCATTTGAGTGCTGGAAGAACTGATTTTCCTACAGGCAATTCTAAGGAGCTTAGAGAAAGCTTACAGCGAATGATAAAGCTGTTCCCAGATTCCACGGATGTCTATCCTGGGCATGATGAGAAAACAACAATTCATATGGAAAGAAAATACAATCCATTTCTATAGAAATTTCACGCAACTTTAAAGTGCGTGTTTTTTTTAATAAGTTATGCTAAACTTGAATTGTAAGAAAAGGAGAGGGTATAATGATTAATTTTAAGCAGGTTGGAAAAAAACTAACAGCATACCGTAAAAAATATGGCTGGACTCAGGATCAAATAGCGGAAAAATTATTTGTAACTAGACAATTAATTTCAAAGTGGGAAAATGGAGTAGGTGTTCCTTCCATCGATTGCCTATTGGAATTATGTAAGCTCTATCAGACAACATTTGAAGATATTTTATGTCTTGAGGATGAAACTTAATATATCAAATAACTTTCTTTTTCTTAAATTAAAAAACGATTGTAAAGGAGAATAAAAATGATTTATAAAAAAATGAAAACAGGAGATACAGAAGAATTGAAGGAGGTATCCTTTGAAGAAGCATTTCCACTAGCAAGTACAGATGAACTGACGTTTGATTCAGTAAATGAGGAATTAGAGTTTTATAAGCAAGTAGTTAAGAAGCATCCGCCTGTTTCTATAAAGGTGCATAAGACTGAGGGGTCACCCATTTCAAAACTATTGTTTTATTTAGATGATAATGACCTTCATGAGATTGCGGAATCTATTATCAATGGTGAATCTGCTGAAAAATATGAAAATTTAGATTATAAGGAATTATTATTTTATTTAAATGAATCTGATATAGAAATGTTATTTTTCAAAGCATTATCAGAGGAAAATCAGACCTTGGATGTAAAGGCCATCGCCCCCTATGCTTCAGAAGCTACTTATACAAAATTTGTGGATGAGTATATTGCAGGGAAGTATCAGGAAATAAATATTGATACGATGTATTCCTATATGAAAAGTAGGGATATCAAGAGACTTTTTGAGTATTACTTAGCTAAAAAAACCTCCTTATCCTAAGAGAAGGGAACTGGCTCTATCGACAGAGCCTTTTCTTTTTAATAATTTTTAGCACTTTTTAGTTGACAGTGCCAAAGGAATGTTTTATAATAGTGTTGCACTTGAAAAAAGAGAGTGCAAAATGAGAGGTGAAATCGTGTTATCTGATCGTCAAAAATTAATTTTAAAGGCTATCATAGAAGATTATGTCAGTAGTAATGAGCCAATTGGGTCGAAGGCTTTGACCGATAAGCCGTATTTAGACTTTTCCTCAGCGACCATTCGCTATGATATGCAGAACCTAGAAGAGAATGGCTATTTGGAAAAAACACATACCTCTTCTGGTCGTATTCCTTCAGAAACGGGATATCGATATTATGTAGATCATTTGATCATTCGAGATGAAACCGTCTTGGAGTATTTTAAGTATTTGGATGAAATCTTTGATAATAAGAATTTAGCGAAGGAGGATGCTTTAAAGAAAATTGCAGATTTCCTAAGTGAGCTTACAGGCTATTATTCTATTATTCTAGGCTCCAGTGCTGATTTTGCCAAGGTCATGAAAATGGAAATTGTTCCCCTTGGAAAAAGAGAAGCCGTTATGCTGATTGTCACAAATACGGGTCAGGTTCAATCTCAAAAGATTACAATTCCAGAGGGCTATAATCAGGATGACCTGTTAAAGATTATACAGATGTTTGATAATGCTATGTATGATCATTCTGTCTATGAGATTCGAGAGATTCTTTCTAAGGAAGCCGCCAAGCCTAGAATCCGGCAAATGGTAGATTTCAGAGATGATATTTTGAATTTTATGATTAAAGGCTTTTCAAGATTCTTGAATACAGAGACCTATGACTCTGGTTTATCAAGACTCTTTAACCAGCCTGAATTTCAGGATTATCAGATTATGCAAAAGATTTTGAAGGCCATTGATGATGAGGCAATCAGTGATTTTGCGCAATCTGGAACTGGAAATTTAAAAATTCAGATTGGTAAAGAAAATACAAATGGATTAGAGGATTGCTCTATCGTGACGATTCCATATTATATTGATGACAATGAATATGGTACCATTATTTTAGTCGGCCCGACTAGAATGAATTATCGAGGAGTTATACCACTTTTAGAATATGTAGCGAAAAGTATGCCAAAATTATATAATAGGTAGGTAATGTAAAGGTGACTGAAGAAGTTAAAGAAGAAATCAAGGAAGAACAAAAGGTCGAACAGGAAAAGGATCCTGTTCAGGAGCCTGTAACGGAAGAACAACGTACAAAAAAAGAAAAAAAGGATAAGTACAAAGAGCAGATTGCCAAGCTAGAGGCTGAGCTTAAGGAACAAAAGAATGAATACCTTAAGGTTTTTGCAGAAATGGAAAATACAAAAAGACGGCTAAAGGAAGAGGCAATCAAAGACAGAAAATATGCCTCTCAGAAGGTGATTGGTGAATTGATCAATCCTATTGATATGCTCGTTAAAATTGTGAATAGCGAGGCACCATCTCCTGAGATTGCAAATTATTTAATTGGGTTTCAGATGATTTCAAATCAGCTGGTTGAAATTTTAAAGAATGAGGGCTTATCTGAAATTGAAGCTCAAGGAAAAGAATTTGATCCGAGTCTTATGCAGGCTATGTCTACAGAAGAAAATGCAGACCTTCCAGACAATGCGGTTCTAAAGGTGATGCAGACTGGATATATGTATAAGGATAGAGTATTAAGACCAGCGATGGTCATTGTAAATAAAATAAATCAAGAAAAGAAAGAGGAAGAATAAGTATGTCAAACAAAGTAATTGGTATCGATTTGGGTACGACAAATTCATGTGTCAGCGTAATGGAGGCTGGCGAAGCAAAGGTTATCACAAATGCAGAGGGCGTTAGAACTACACCTTCCGTTGTAGCCTTTAAGGGAGATGAAATTCAAGTAGGTGATGTGGCAAAGCGTCAGGCTATCACAAATCCAAATACTGTAAGTTCCATCAAACGTCATATGGGTGATGCTTCTTACCGTGAAGATGTTAATGGAAAGAAATACACACCACAAGAAATTTCTGCAATGATTCTTCAAAATTTAAAGAAGACTGCAGAGGCTTATTTAGGAGAAACGGTAGATAAGGCTGTCATTACTGTACCAGCATATTTTAATGACGCACAACGTCAGGCAACCAAGGATGCAGGTAAGATTGCAGGTCTAGAGGTTTTACGTATTATCAATGAGCCAACTGCTGCCGCATTAGCTTATGGTATTGATAAGACGGATAAGGAACAAACTGTATTAGTATTTGACCTTGGTGGTGGAACCTTCGATGTTTCTATCCTTTCCTTGGCAGATGGAACCTTTGAGGTATTATCTACTGCCGGAGATAATGTATTAGGTGGAGACGACTTTGACAAGGCCATAATGGATTGGCTAGTTGCTGAATTCAAGACAGAATCTGGCGTTGATTTATCTCAAGATAAGATGGCTTTACAGCGTTTAAAGGATTCTGCAGAAAAAGCGAAGAAGGATTTATCTGGTGTAACCTCTGTAGAAATCAGCTTGCCATTTATTTCTATGGGAGCCGCAGGACCTCTTCATTTAAATAGAACCTTATCAAGAACGAAATTTAATGAATTGACTGCTAACCTAGTAGAGCGCTGTTTAGGTCCAGTACGTCGTGCTTTAAAGGATGCTAAGCTTACCGCAAAGGATTTGGATCAGGTATTATTAGTTGGTGGTTCAACTCGTATTCCAGCTGTTCAGGAACTAGTAAAAAGAGAATTAGGCAAGGAGCCTAACAAGAGTGTAAATCCTGATGAGGTAGTTGCTATGGGTGCTGCAATCCAGGGTGGTGTATTAACTGGTGATGTTAAGGATGTATTGTTGCTTGATGTTACACCTCTTTCCTTGGGTATTGAAACCTTAGGTGGTGTATTTACAAAGCTGATTGAAAGAAATACAACGATTCCATGCTCAAAGAGTCAGGTTTTCTCAACTGCGGCAGATAACCAGCCAGCTGTAGATATCCACGTATTACAGGGTGAAAGACCTATGGCGGCAGATAATAAGACCTTAGGTCGTTTCCAGCTAGGAGATATTCCTGCTGCACCTCGTGGTGTTCCACAGATTGAGGTTAAATTTGATATTGATGCAAATGGTATCGTCAATGTTTCTGCAAAGAATCTTGGCACTGGTAAGGAACAAAAGATTACCATTCAGGGTGGTTCCGGCTTATCAGATGCAGAAATTGAAAGAATGGTTAAGGAAGCAGAAGAGAATGCGGATGCAGATAAGAAGCGTAAGGAAGAGGCTGATTTAATCAATGAGGCAAATCAGTTGATTTTCCAAACCAAGAAGGCTTTAAATGATTTACAAAATGTTGATCCAACAGAAAAGGAAAATGCAGAGAAACTTTGTGAGGATTTACAGAAGGCTTTAGATTCTAACAATATTGCAGATATTAGAGAAAAGAAGGAAGCTTTAGAGAAGGTAGCTCAGGATATTGCGGTTAAGGCATATCAGCAGACTCAGGAGCAGGGTCAGGCTCAGACTGGTGAGGATTCTTCTAAGAAGGATAATACAGTGGATGCTGACTTCTCAGATGTACAATAATACATATTTAGCATGTAAGAAGGGACCATGTGGCCCCTTCTCAACTTATGAGGTGAGCTTATGGCAAAAAGAGATTATTATGAGGTTTTAGGCTTAAAAAAGGGTGCGAGTGCGGATGAAATTAAGCGAGCTTATCGTCAGCTAGCAAAGCAGTATCACCCAGATATCAACAAGGAACCTGGAGCTGAAGAAAAGTTTAAGGAAATAAATGAGGCCTATGACACATTGTCAGATGAGCAGAAAAAGGCTAGGTATGACCAATTTGGCTTTGACGATCCAATGGGTGGTGCTGGAGGCTCAGGCTTTAGCGACTTTGGAAGTGGCGGCTTCAGTGGCTTTGGCGGCTTTGAAGATATTTTTTCCTCCTTCTTTGGTGGGGGTTCCAGAGGGAATTCTAATGGTCCACGGCAGGGACAGGATGTAGAAAAATCGATGACCATCAGCTTTGAGGATGCCGTTTATGGATGTAAAAAGAAGATTCGTTTAACGGTAGATGATGAGTGTACTCAATGCGGTGGAACAGGAGCCAATTCTAAAAATGATATTAAGACCTGTCCAAAGTGTAAGGGACAAGGACGTGTCTTTATGCGTCAACAGACGATATTTGGACAGTCTACCGTTCAAACCACTTGTCCTGATTGTGGTGGTTCTGGTAAGATTATCACCAAGAAGTGTGAAGCATGTAATGGAAAGGGTAGAATTCGCCGGACAAAGGATGTAGAGGTAACCATTCCAGCAGGAATTGATACAGGGATGACCCTGCGGATGTCTGGCTGTGGTGAGGCAGGAATCAATGGAGGTAATCCAGGAGATTTATATATCACCTTCACGGTTACGCCTCATAAGAATTTTATTCGTGAGGGCTCAGACATCATCCTTAATGTTCCCATCAGCTTTACCCAGGCAGCCTTAGGAGATTCTATCGAGGTACCGACCATTGATTCTCCAGTAATGCTTAAAATTCCGGCAGGAACACAATCTGAAACTAAATTCCGTCTACGTGGCAAGGGTACAAAAAATCCAAAATCTGGATCATCTTCTAGAGGGGATCAGTATGTAATCGTCCATGTGGAGACACCTACAAATTTGACCAGCGAGGAGAAGGAGCTTTTAGAAAAGCTTGGAAATGTCGAAAGAAAAGAAAAGAAGTCTCCTTGGGAAAAATTTAAAAATTTATTTCAATAGAAATATAGAAAGCTAGAATTTGAAGAGATTCTGGCTTTTTCTTATTCTTTGCTCCCTTGAAAAGCCGTTATAAAATTGTTATAATAACAAATAGATTTATATCAGGAGGAACATATATGAAGGAATTTGAAAAGCTTTTGTTTGAGGATACAAAACGAAAAGAATTTGAGAAGGCTTTAACAGAGGTAAAGTTAGGGCTGTTTGAACAAAAGAAGGAAAATGCATTTGATTTTAATGCCCATACCTTAATGACCTATGGGAAAAAATATAAGGGACTATATGACCTATATCAAAACAACGAAACTATGGAGTTAGTTTTTGTTTGCCCATTGATAGAAAACAATCGGGGAGATGAAAATGAAAGAAAGGATATGCAGCCTTATGCCTATGACGTTTTATATTTAGAATATTTGGATGTAGAGGCTTATGATTTGGTTAAAAAGGCTGCAGTACATGAAAAAAGCCGATTCATTGATTTCTTTTATCATCTGTCTATCGTGGCCTACTTTGTCTTACTAGCGTTAAATTTGGCATCTATTATTTATTTATTAATTTTAAATACAGATTTTTTACAATTGGTACTGATTTGCGGATCCTTATTGGCAGCACAGTTTGTAATGACAGGCGTATTGCTTCTTGTCCTAATTCAGTATCGTAAATTTAAGGCACAGTAAGATGCAAAAGTATTTTATTTCTTTAGAGGAATTTGAAAAGGCAACCCTTACAGATGAGCTTGCGTTTCAGATTCGCAATGTCTTGCGTGGAAGAATAGGAGAATCCTTCTTTGTAGGTGTAAAAGAAAAAACGTATCTTGCAGAGATTACTGAAATAGGGAATAAGGAAATAAAATTTAGAGTTGTTAAGGAAGAAACTGGCAATTTTGAATTGCCGTTTTTTGTTTCTTTATTTCAAGGCTATCCTAAAATGGATAAGCTGGAAAATATCATCAAGTATGGAACACAGCTAGGTGTTCAGGAGATTCACCCTACTTTGATGAGGCGATCTATTTTTAAGCTAGATCAAACCAAAAAAACAAATAAGCTAGAAAGATTTAACAAGATAGCCAAAGAGGCTGCAGAACAATCCTTCCGGAATAGAGTACCTAAGGTTGTCGATATTGAACGGTTAAAGGATATAGATTTTAGTGAGTATACGATTAAGCTTGTATGCTATGAGGAGTCTGCGAGGGAGCAGGAATGCAGTGCCTTTAAACAGGCAGTTCAGGGATTACAGCCAAACGATAAGGTTGCGGTAGTAGTAGGTCCTGAGGGAGGAATTACTCCTGAAGAAATTGCATATCTAAAGTCCTTGGGATTTGTCTGTGTAGGCTTAGGTCCTCGAATCCTTAGAACGGAGACTGTCGTTTTTTATATTCTTTCTAGTATTAGCTATGAATGGGAATTAAAGCAATGAAAAAGAAAATTGGATTTCAGACCTTAGGCTGTAAAGTTAATATTTATGAGTCTAATGCTTTGAAAAATGAATTGATAAAAAGAGGATATGAGGTAGGAGAGCCTAGTGAGGATTGTGACGCTTTCATCATCAATACCTGTTCTGTTACGAATCAGGCGGATGCGAAAAGTCGTAAAATCATTCACAGGATGGCTAAGCTGAATCCAGATGCAGTCCTATGTGTAATGGGTTGTTACAGCCAGACAAACCCTGAGGCCCAGGAGGTAGAAGGAGTAGACATCTTAGTGGGCAATGGAAATAAGCTAGAGGTTCTATCGATGCTAGAAGAAAGACTAGCTCATAAGGAACAGGTAAAGCAGATCAAAATATTAGATATTCTAAATCAGCATACCTATGAGAATTTAGAGGTAACTACCTATGACCATACGAGAGCCTTTGTGAAGATAGAGGATGGCTGTGAAAATTTTTGTACCTACTGTATCATCCCTTATGCAAGAGGACCTGTCAGATGTAAACCAGCAGATGCAGTCATTGCTGAGCTGAAGCGAGTTACAGAAGAGGGGTATTTAGAGGTTGTTCTAGCAGGGATTCATACAGGGAGATATCAGGATAATGGTCTAACGCTTTCTGGATTGATTCAAAGAATTCTAAACGAGGTTCCGTTATTAGAAAGGCTGAGACTATCCTCCATAGAAATTAATGAGGTCGATGATACCTTCATTGAATTACTGCAGAAGCATCAGGTTCTGGCAAATCATTTGCATCTTCCCCTGCAATCTGGTAGTGACTTAATATTAGAAAAAATGGAAAGAAAGTATGATGTGGCTTTTTTTAAGCAAAGGGTAGAAAAAATCAGAAAAGCCCGTCCAGACATTTCTTTATCTACAGATATTATTGTCGGTTTTCCTTATGAAACATTAGAGGAATTTCAAAAAACCTTGGAATTTTCCAAGGAAATTAAGTTTAGTAAGATTCATGTTTTCCCGTATTCTATCAGGCAGGGAACCAAGGCTTCTTTAATGCCACAGATTTCAGATAAAGAAAAGAAACAGAGGGCTACTGAGCTGATTGCTGTATCCAAAGCCTTGGAGGAATCCTATGCCCAAAAATTTGTAGGAAGTATACAAAGTCTGATTGTAGAACAGACGGTGGATTCCTCCTATATGACAGGACACACCTCTAATTATTTACAGGTGTTTCTCCCTTTAGAGCCTTCTTTGATTAAGAAAAATATTCAGGTGGAAATTACAGAATATAAAAATGGAAGACTTTTTGGGAAAAAGGTTGTTCTTTAAATATTTTATGCCTAATTTCCATTTTTTATAAAAAAAAGAAAAAAGTACTTTACAACATTTCAGAATTGAGGTAAAATAGTAAAGGAATTCGTCCTTGGAAGGAGGCTTAGTCATGCCAAAAATTGTTGTACGTGAAAAAGAGAGTATCGAAGATGCATTACGTAGATTTAAACGCGATGTCTCTAGATCTGGTAACCTTCAAGAGGCGAAAAAACGTCAATACTATTTAAAACCTAGTGATGTTCGTAAACAAAAGCGTCAAGAGGCTAGAAAAAAATATAAGTAAGATGGAGGGCACTATGCCCTCTTTAATTTTTAAGGAGCTGATCAAATGAAAAAGATTTTTATGATGGGAGATTCTACAATGAAGTATAACAATATATTCCGTTATCCTCAGGTAGGATGGGGACAGGTACTTCATTTATTTGCCAAGAACGATTGGTTGATTGAAGACCATGCAGAAAATGGCCGTAGTACGAAAAGCTTTAGGGACGAAGGCCGGTTTGATGTGATATTAGACCGTATGACTGAAGGGGACTATGTGATTTGCCAGTTTGGGCATAATGATGAGAAGCAGCAGGACCCAACGAGATATACAGAGCCTTATGGTTCTTATCAGGAGAATCTTTCCTATTTTGCAAAGAAGGTCTCTGAAAAAGGGGGGCATATCCTTTTTGCAACCTCGATTACAAGACATAAGTTTGAGGATGGAAAATGTGTGAATTCTCATATGGATTATCCTCAGGCAATGCTGGATTTTGCTAAGGAAAATGGCTATACCTGTATTGATTTGAATCGATTAACTATGGAGCTTTATACGAAGCTTGGAGAGGAAGAAACCAAGAAGTTTCATATGATTTTCCCTGCAGGAATGTATGATGCGCATCCAGAGGCTAAGGATGACCATTCTCATTTAAGATATGAGGGGGCTTTGATGATTGCCGAGCTTTTTGTAAGAGCAGTTGAAAAGACTGAGGATCCGATTCGGGAGTGCTTTTTAGATTTAAGTGAAAAAGAAATGATTGATGAGAAAATGCTCATAGACTGAGTACTAGCTTCTAGGTAGAGTCCTAGAAGCTTTTTTAGTACAGAAAGGATAAATCCTTTTTTGATGTGCTCATTACATTAAATATAATCCCCATCATGAACATTGAAATTACTAAGCTCGACCCACCATAGGAAACAAAGGGGAGGGTTACTCCAGTAACTGGGATTAGTCCAATGACGACGGCAATATTGATAAAAACCTGAATCATCAGCAGGGATGTAAAGCCAAAGACCAGATAGCTTGCAAATTTATCCTTTGTGGATTTGGCAAGCTTATAGCCTAGATAGATCAATAGGCCAAATAAGAAAATTAACAGGATTCCTCCTACAATTCCTAGCTCCTCTACTATGATAGCAAAAATAAAATCATTTCCAGGCTCTGGCAAATAAAAATATTTTTGTTTGGACTGAAAAAGCCCGTACCCAAACAGAGATGCTGGAGAAATAGCATAGAGAGATTGAATGATTTGGAATCCACTGCCTAAAGGATCATTCCAGGGATTTAGGAACGAAACGATGCGTTCTAATCGGTAAGGAGCAGTAAGAATCATTAGAGTAAGTCCGATTGCCGCCGCTAATATTCCTAATATGATATTCTTCCATTGAAACTCTCCGATGAATAGAACCATAACGATGCTCATTACCATAATTAATCCACTACCAAAGTCAGGTTGTAAAAGAATTAGTCCAAAGATGATGCCTACAAACAGCATATACAGGTAGAAATAAAGATTTTTCTTTAGAATGCCCTCATTTTTTGTTAAAAATTTCGCGGTGAAGATGATTAAACCAAGCTTCATAAATTCGGCTGGCTGGATGGAAAAATCACCAATTCCTATCCAGGATCTAGCTCCGCCTCTGACAATACCGACTCCAGGAATCAGGACTAAGACTAACAACACAAGACAGCCTATAAAGATTTTATTTGCATGCTTAAACCAAAACTGATAATGTATCTTTGAGGCAAAGATATAGCCGATCAGTCCAACGCCAAAGAAGAGGCCTTGTCTTAAAAGATAGTAATAGGGATTTCCTGTTTTATATTCTGCCCAAATGCTAGAAGCGGAGTAAATCATAATTAGCCCTATGCCTATGATAGAGAATAGAACTACATTGTATAGGATTAAGTATTTCTTCATAGCGTCACCTAAACAATTTTATGTCTTATCCCTTGTAAATATTAAAAAAAAAGGTATAATAGTTATAATTGCGACTGAATCGCAAAAGGAGTTAAGATATGTATCAAACGAATCATTTCAAGGTATTGCTTGATTTTTTCTCTAAAAATAGAAATAAGTCCTATAGTGCTTTAGAGCTAATCTCTAAATTTTCTAAAACGATGGATAAGGCAACCGTCTATCGGAAGCTGCAGCTATTGGAAAAAAATAATCTGATTCATAAAACCTTCAATCCTATCCATCATTGTAATGAGTATCAGTATTCAAAAGATTGTGAGAATCATTTTCATTTGATTTGTCAATCCTGTGGAGAGGTTACCCATTTGACGATAGATACGGCAGATTTATTTATGAAATCCATCTTAGAAAAATATAATTTTGTAATACATAAAAATACCTCTCCAATTTATGGATTATGCAAGGAGTGTAGAAAAGTATGTTAGATGTATTTTTAGACGCACTACTTGATAGTCTTAAGGTATTTGGCCTTGCCTTTATCGTCAATGTTTTGTTGTCCTTTTTTGAGGAAAAAATCAGTAAAATTTTTATGAGACATCAACAGATTTCGCCTTTATTAGGAGCCAGCTGTGGTCTTATTCCTCAATGTGGCATTTCTGTAGTTGCTGCTGACATGTATCGTAAGGAGCACATCACGGCGGGAACTCTACTGGCTGTCTTTTTTGCTTGCTCAGATGAGGCGTTGCCCATTTTACTTACTGATTCTAAAAAAATAATATATGTTTTCCCTTTGCTGGGGATAAAGTTTGTTTTAGGCTTTCTTTTAGGATACATTGTGGATTTTGTTGCTAGAAAGAAGGAGATGAAGGAGGTAGAGGAGGACATCCATATTGGTTGTTGTGGTCATGAAATAGACAATCAGGAGGAACCGGTTCTACATAAGCATGTGCTTCATCCACTCTTACATAGCCTAAAGATTTGGTTCTATGTATTCCTTATCAGCTTCGGATTTGGTCTGCTGTTTTATTGGCTTGGAGAGGATAACATTGCAGCATTTTTAAATGGGAATAAGAATTTAGCGCCTCTATTTTCCGGAGTGATTGGACTGATTCCTAACTGTGCCTCTAGCGTCATTCTAAGTGAGCTATTTTTAATGGAGGGAATTTCCTTTGGAGCTCTTGTCACTGGTTTATGCGTGAATGCAGGGTTGGGAGCTATTTACCTATTTAAGTTTAAGGATAAAAGAAGGGATGCTCTTAAGCTGTTAGCTATTTTATTTCTGTATTCCTTAGGAATAGGCTATTTGATTCATTTTATGATGGGGTGGATTGGATGATGGAAGAACGATATACTACCGCAGTAGAAGCCTTTGAACGCAAGGATTTTGTTGAAGCTCTTAAGCTTTTTTCTCAAATGGAGGATGAGGATAGTAAAAGGTATGAAAACCAATGTGTTGAGGCCCTAGAGGATATTCTTTATTATTCTAATAGGAAGCAGGCTCAATCTCTTTTGAAGAGGCTAGAATTCTATCAGGATTACAGCTATTTTATAGATGCAAGAAACCGTAAAAAAATGGATGTGATAGCGAAAGCTATGATGTTTGGCTGTGCAATTCTAGGGACAGTTCTCTTAATCCTATTCTGTATAAAATAAAAAGAATGCCCATAAGCATTCTTTTTTAACTGTATATTACAGCAATTATTTAAATGGTGACCTGTACGGGGTTCGAACCCATAAATGCATGCGTGAAAGGCATGTGT
>UQGR01000039.1 GCA_900540705.1 uncultured Mollicutes bacterium | reverse complement strand
GCCTTTGAAGGTCTTTTAGTGATAAATGGAACAATCGATATAATTAAAATCATAAAATATCGATAGGGTTCTATCTGATAAGGAATAACTATATAAAGTAACATATATACTCCATCTAAAAGACATGAAATACCAATAGCAATTTTATTTGGCTTTATTCTAAGCAAATAATAGGCTATCTTAACAAAGCATAAATGAATCACAACATTAATGATAACTAGCAGCTCTATATATTTCATGGCACTAGTATACCCTATCCCAAACTAAAAAAATGTAGAAAAAAAAAGCAGGTTAAAATTTCATAATTTTAGTCTGCCAACACTATAAAATAAGAAAAAGACTTATCCTGTTTTTTTAGAATAAGTCTCTTTTTTATTATTCGATTTCGTTTACTATCGCTAATACTTCTTCCATAAGTTCAAGAAGCTTAGCATCTGCCTCAGCCTGGTTCTTGCCGACAACTCCATAATATACCTTAAGCTTTGGTTCTGTTCCAGATGGTCTTAAAACAAACCACATATTGTCGTTAAGGAAGTACTTAATTACATTACTAGAAGGTAAGGAAATCTTTTCCTTTTGCTTGGTTACAAAGTCGGTATGAACGCTCAGCTTTACATCATCCTTTGCCAGAATAGTAAAGTTCTTTAAAGCAATATCCTTGGTACGGAAATATTCCATAATGCGTTTAATCTTCGCTGCACCCTCTAATCCCTTTAGACCGATATTTGTAATACCTTCTTTATAAAAGCCATATTCCTCATAAATTGCGTTTAGGGCATCCACTAAATCCATCCCCTTTTCAGCATAGTAGGAAGCTGTCTCACAAAGCATCAATATAGCCTGTATAGAATCCTTGTCCCGGACACAGTCAGAGACTAAGCATCCATAGGATTCCTCAAATCCAAATACATAGGTGCCCTTGCCACCCTCCATTTGGCGAGCCTTTTCCCCAATAAACTTAAAGCCAGTCAAGGTAATTTCTACCTTCATTCCATACTTATGAGCAATAGCAACTGGTAAGGTTGAGGAAACATTTGTAGTAAACACATAGCCATCCTCAGGTAATGTCTTTTGTTCTTTTCTAGTTTTTAAAATATAATCTAAAACTAAAGCAGCAGTTTGATTTCCAGTGAATAAAACATATTCTCCATTATGCTCTACGGCTATTCCTAGACGGTCTGCATCTGGGTCAGTAGCAAGAACAATCTTAGCTCCAATCTGTCCAGCATATTCTATAGCTTCATCATAGGCTTCCTTATTTTCTGGATTTGAAGTTTTTACTCCAGAAAAATCAGGATCATTGGTCATTTGACAAGCTAAAGGATATACGTCATACCCCACACTCTTTAGCACGTCAGCAGCAAACACTTGTCCTGTACCATGAAGTGGTGTATAGACAAATTTTAAATTCTTCTTTAAATTAGGCCGTAAAATAATCTTTTTAACCTCTCGAATATAGACTTCATCAACTTCTTTTCCGATATATTCGATGCGGTCATGATTTTTAGAGTGATCTATAGAGAAGTAATCTTCAATCTGGTTAATCTCCTTTATGACCTGATCTGCAGCAGCTGGTAAACATTGACAGCCACTTTCATCATAAATCTTATAGCCATTATACTCCTTTGGATTGTGTGAAGCTGTAATCATAATACCACCAACACATCCAAAATGACGAACAGCAAAGCTTAGCTCTGGAGTAGGTCTTAGCTCCTCAAATAAGTAAACATGAAAACCTAGGGTTGCTAAAACCTCTGCAGAAATTCTTGCAAACTCCTTAGACTGATGACGATTGTCATGAGCAATCGCTACACCTCTTTTAAAGGCATTCTCAAAGTTTGATAAGTATCTTCCAAACCCTAATGTCGCCTTGGCAACAATATAAATATTCATTCGGTTTGTTCCTGCACCTAAAACACCTCTTAAGCCTGCAGTTCCAAACTCTAAATCCGTCGTAAAGGCCTCCTGCAATGCCTGATCATCCATTGCCTCTAATTCTTCTTTTAGAGTAGGCTCTAAATTTGGATTTTTCTTCCATAAATTTGCTTTTTCTAAATAATTCATATCCATAGTTCTCCTTTCTTACTATTATACAAAAAAATGGAAGCTTTTTCCACTTAAAATAAAGAAAATCTGGAAAAACCAGATTTCTAATTCTTAAGACTATTGAGGGGAGCAGGAATTTGTCCACCTCGATGGATGAAGGTGTTGGGCTTTAGCTTGGAAATCTTCATTACAGGCCCATACCCTAAAAGACCGCCAAAATTTAGGGAATCACCAACTGTACGACCAATGGCAGGAATTACACGAACTGCCGTGGTTTTTGAATTGATCATACCAATGGCTGCCTCATCGGCAATTAAAGCCGAAATCACCTCGGGAGTGGTATCTCCAGGAACCACAATCATATCTAACCCTACAGAGCATACTGCCGTCATTGCTTCTAGCTTCTCAATGGTTAAGGCTCCCTTTTCTACGGCATCTATCATACCAGCATCTTCACTGACAGGAATAAATGCTCCACTTAAGCCTCCTACTCTACTTGAAGCCATGACTCCACCTTTTTTAACTGCATCATTCAGCATAGCTAAACAAGCAGTTGTTCCACAGGCTCCACATTGCTCTAAACCGATTTCTTCTAATATATGCGCAACACTATCGCCAATTGCTGGAGTAGGTGCTAAGGACAAATCCACAATACCAAAGGGAACTCCAAGCATTTTAGAAGCCTCCACTCCAACTAGCTGCCCCATTCTCGTCACTTTAAACGCCGTCTTTTTTATGATATCCGCAATCTCAGCAATGGAAGCTTCCTTTGGAGCCTTAGCTATTGCCGCTCTAACAACGCCTGGTCCAGATACTCCTACATTGATTACACAATCTGCCTCACCAAGACCATGGAAGGCACCAGCCATAAAGGGATTATCCTCCACAGCATTGCAAAATACAACGAGCTTAGACGCACCCATACATTCATCTTCCTTAGAAAGCTCTGCTGTCTTTTGGATGATTCTCCCCATCAGCTCTACTGCATCTAAATTGATTCCTGCCCGTGTTGAGGCAACGTTCACAGAGGAGCATAACCGCTTAGTTCCACATAAGGCCTCTGGAATAGATTCAATCAATTCCTTATCCCCAGGAGCAAACCCCTTTTGGACAAGGGCTGTATATCCACCTATAAAATCAATACCTATGTCTACCGCAACCTTGTCTAACGTTTTTGCATATAAGACAGGATTTCCTCCACTCACTCCAACCAATACTGAAATTGGAGTTACTGAAACTCTTTTATTAATGATAGGAATCCCATATTTTTTAGATATCGCATTACCTACTTCAACTAAATCCTTTGCATATTTATAAATCTTTTGATAAACCTTTTCACAGGATTTATAGATATCTGTGTCCATACAATCAATTAAGGAAATTCCCATCGTAATGGTACGAACATCCAGATTCTGTTCCTGAATCATTTGGATGGTTTCCATTATTTCTAAATTATTAATCATATTACTGCTCCTTAAATTTTATGCATTAAATTAAAGATATCCTCATGCATCACATGAATCTCTAAATTCCTAGCTTTTCCTAGTTCCGTCAGCTTATCTACAAATAAATTAAAATCAATAATGAGCTCATCAATGTTTACAATCATAAACATAGCAAAATAATCCCGAATGATGGTTTGACTTACATCTATAACATTCGCCTTATACTTGGAACATTCTCCAGCAACCTGAGCCAAGATTCCTACTGTATCATGTCCTAAAACAGATAAAATTGCATTCATAACTACCTCTCCTATTCCTAAAGACCTATTTGACCTTTAGAAAATATTTTAGCATACTCCAATATTAGAAACAATCCATATCAGATAGAAAATTTCAAAAATCATTTTTAAATCTAATCTATAAAAAAGTCGTTAATAGGCTTTTTATACTCTATTAACGACCAAAAATTGAATTATCTTTAAAGTTAAGTTTTCAGAATACTACTTTGGCTGCTTACCAATATAAGCTAAGATACCACCATCAACATATAAAATATGCCCGTTTACCGCATTAGAAGCGTCAGATGCTAGGAATACAGCAGGTCCTGCCAATTCCTCTGCTTCTAACCAACGACCAGCTGGAGTTTTAGCAATGATGAATTGGTCAAAAGGATGACGAGATCCATCTGGTTGAATTTCACGTAATGGAGCGGTTTGAGGGGTAGCAATATAGCCAGGTCCAATACCATTACACTGAATATTAAACTCACCATATTCAGAACAAATATTTCTTGTTAGCATTTTTAAGCCACCCTTAGCAGCTGCATATGCAGAAACTGTTTCACGTCCTAATTCAGACATCATAGAGCAAATGTTAATAATTTTACCATGTCCTTTTTTAATCATAGCTGGAATTACAGCCTTTGCCATAATAAATGGTCCATTTAAGTCAATGTCAATCACTTGACGGAACTGAGCAGCTGTCATTTCAATCATTGGGATACGCTTAATAATACCTGCATTATTCACTAAAATATCTACTACGCCTACCTCTTTTTCAATGGTAGCAATCATCTCATTTACCTGGTCTTCATTCGTTACATCACATACGTACCCATGAGCAGCAATTCCTGCTTCCTTGTAAGCAGCAATTCCTTTGTTGACTAAGTCCTGATTAATATCATTGAAAACAATTGTAGCTCCTGCCTCAGCTAATCCAGATGCAATCGCAAAGCCAATTCCATAAGAAGCTCCTGTAACTAAAGCTATCTTTCCATCTAATCTAAAATCATTCATTTTCATATTTTCTTCCTCCTATTTTCTTATCTTAAATCTGTCGTTTTAATATTGTCCATATCATCAAATTCCTGGTTTTCCCCACACATTGCCCATATAAAGGCATAGTTGGAGGTTCCTATTCCAGAATGTATACTCCAGCTTGGAGATATAACCAACTGCTCATTTTGCATAACGATATGACGTGTTTCCTGAGGTTGCCCCATCATATGGAATACCACATTGTCTGCTGGTATATTAAAGTAGAAATATACCTCCATACGGCGCTCATGCGTATGAGAAGGCATTGTATTCCAGCCTGATCCCTCTGCAAGCTCAGTCATTCCCATAGCTAACTGGCAGCTCTTACATACATCTGGATGAATATATTGATTAATCACACGCTTGTTTAAGGTTTTTGCCTCACCACATGGACGATGGTTTGCCTTTTCAAAATCAATATAATATGTTGGATAGGTTGTATGCGCTGGACAAGAGGAAATATAGAACTTTGCTGGATTCTTAGAATCCACAGATTCAAAAACTACCTCCTTGGTTCCCATTCCAACATACATACCATCTCTAGATTTTACATTGTATACCTTACCATCCAAAGTTACCTTACCAGCACCACCAATGTTTATGATGCCTAACTCACGTCTTTCCAAGAAATACGCCGCTCTTAGCTCATCTGAGGTTTCAAGTGGTAATGCCTTAGAAACTGGCATAACACCACCAGAAACAATACGATCCTGATGAGAATAAACCAATAAAATTTCATCCTCTTCAAATACCTTTTCCATCAAGTAATGACGTCTTAATTCCTCTGTCGTATAGAACATAGAGTCTTCTGGATGATTTGCATATCTTACTTGTAATTTCATTTTATGCTCCTTCATTTAAAATATTTTTTACAAACATAAAGCTTTCCTGCATATCTGCGGGCTTTGAACCCTCAAAAATCAAATAAGCGTTCGGATTTGTTTCTTGGATTCGTTTTAACAGCCAAGGATAATCCATAATCCCCTTACCAATTGCACATTGCTTCAAAGCTTCATTTTCAATCACAAAATCCTTTAGGTGGAATATTACTATTTTTCCCTTAAAAAGCTCTAAGCATTCCTCAAAAATATGCTTATATTCCTGATAGTTGCTGAGGGATAAATAATTATAAATGTCTATGGTATAAAACACATGACCATTATCAATTTCATCCACTAATCTTTTTAAGGCCTTCGGTTCAAACATGCAGTGCCCATAAGCACCCTCTAAAGCAATGTTTCCATCGACCTCTTTGGCATAATCTGCCAAGTCCTTAAAGATTCTCTTCACCTCAAGAAAAGCCTCTTCAGTTCGATTTAAAGGATTGTAGGTCCATTTATCATCGTTATAGGAGCCTGTTTCAGACCCAACATAATGCCCCTTGAAATCCTTAAGATATTTTAAATGCTCTTTAAACTTTGCAATATTCGTTTGTACCAACTGCTTATTTGAATGCACGGGATTAAAGTAAGCACCCATCATAAAGATTTCTAAGCCTTCATCTTCAAAGGCCTTTTGAATGGAAATGGCTTTTTCCTTAGAAAGAGTCCCAGGCAACCCAGTCTCTCCTTCTATTGCCTTATTCAAAACTAGCTGAACACCATCAAAGCCAATCGCTTTTGCCTGGCTTGCTAAGGTGGCTGGATTACTTTTTCCAAAATCATGAACTCTTACACCGATTTTCATAACTTCCTCCTAATGATAAGGGTGCTACGAATGGTAGCACCTTTATTTAAAACATAAGATTAACGTTGAACACGTCCGTTTGCATTTCCGCCTGCTAAGGATTCTACCTCAGAAGCAGAAACTAAGTTGAAGTCTCCGTTAATTGTATGCTTTAATGCTGATGCAGCAACTGCAAATTCTAGAGCTTCTCCCTGAGTCTCTTTTGTTAATAATCCATGAATTACACCGCCAGAGAAGGAATCACCACCACCAATACGGTCAATGATAGGATTGATATCATAGCGCTTAGATTCATAGAATTCTTTTCCATTATAAATTAATGCTTTCCACCCATTGTGAGTAGCAGAGAAGGATTCACGTAATGTAGAAATAACATACTTAAATCCAAATTCCTTTGCCATCTGTTCAAAAATCTTATGGTAGCCTTCAGCTCCTGTTTCACCAGCTTCTACGTTAGCATCTGGCTTAAAGCCTAAGCAAAGCTCTGCATCTTCCTCATTACCAATGCATACATCAACGTATTGCATTAAAGGCTTCATAACGGAAATCGCCTTTTTAGATGTCCATAATTTTTTACGGAAATTCAAATCAACTGAAACTGTAACATTGTGGCGCTTTGCAGCCTCACATGCTAGTCTAGTTAATTCTGCTGCTTTATTTGAAATTGCTGGAGTAATACCAGACCAGTGGAACCAGTCAGCACCTTCCATAATTGCATCAAAATCAAAATCCTCTGGCTTTGCCTCAGCAATAGCAGAATTTGCACGGTCATAGATAACCTTAGAAGGACGCATAGAAGCTCCTGTTTCAGCATAATAGATACCTACACGGTCTCCACCACGAGCAATGAACTTCGTATTTACTCCATATCTTCTCAATGCATTCACTGCGGCTTGTCCTATTTCATGTTCAGGAAGCTTTGTTACAAAATATGCATCATGTCCATAGTTAGCACAAGATACTGCAACATTAGCCTCTCCTCCACCATAAATAACATCAAATGAATCTGCTTGAACGAAACGAGTATTTCCTGCTGGAGATAATCTTAACATAATTTCGCCCATTGTTACTACTTTTGCCATAACTTACTTTTTCTCCTTTTTTATTCTTCTACTTTAATTTTTATAACTGCCTTTTCAACCAATTGTTCATCTACTTTACCCTTTGCTAGATGGATATCCTCTTTAAACACTAGCGCAAAGCCCTCTTCCAAAGTAAAATAAACTGTATCCTTTGCAGCACTATATTTTGTAACATCCTTATCTGGATTATAAGGTGTTGTTACCTGAAGGGATGGGTTCGTAATATCCGTAAATCCGAATAATTCTTTCCCCTTGAGCACAATCTGTAAATCTAAATAATGCTCGTGATTTTCAAAAAAGCATTCCTCCAAAGGTCTAGCGACATAGGTGTCTCGGTTTACATACACATTCGTTCCATCTATCTCTGTCTTTCCCTTTGGAAGGGCCATCAAATCATGATTTAATACAAAATTAATGGCCGTATCAATATTCTTACTGATACCCTTATATCTTTTAATATCTCTTAATTTTCCAACAATCATAAGTAAACTCCTATCTTACTACCTCTGCACTACCATTCGCAGCCATAAAGGTCTCTATGTCCTCACATGGTAAAACAAGGGCATCTCCATAAATCGTATGCTTTAACACAGAAGCATTTAAGCCATATCGTACCGCATAGGCTGGATCCCTGAAATCTTTAAGAAGTCCATGAATCACCCCAGATGCAAACGCATCTCCTCCGCCGATTCTATCATAGATGTTAAAGCGAATTGGCTCTGTTAATTCCCAGCTTAAATTCTCATTTTCCAATTTAAAATAGTATCCTGCTAAGGAGTTCTCCGTTGCAGAATAAACCACTCTATCTGTTCCAAAGATGTATTTTAATTTATATTTTTTTATCATTTTTGGGAAAACATTTCTTCTCTTTTCAGATAAGGTCGTACCTGTGAAATCATCATCTAGAGGAATTTCTAAAATGGTATTTGCATCATAGAAGCTTGCAAAGACAATATCCACATAATTCATAAATTGCTTATAAACAGGTCTTGCCTCTTCTACCGTCCATAGTTTAGAACGATAATTAAAGTCAAAGCTTACAGGAACCCCATATTTTTTAGCTTCCTTACAGGCTCTTAAGGCAACCTTCCGAACTCTTTCTCCTAAAGCCAAGGTTATTCCACTCAAATGAAACCAAGTAGCATCTGAGAAGATTTCCTCCCAGTTGAACTCCTCTTCTTGAATACGGGTAATGGCAGAATGCTTCCGGTTATAAATCACCTTAGAAGGACGCCCACCAAAGCCTGTTTCTAAAAAATAGATACCTATGGTTGAAGAACCACGTACTACATACTGCGTATTTACGCCATGAGACAGTAGATGGGTAATGGCCCCATCCCCTAATTGGTTTGGTGGTAGCTTCGAAATAAAGTAGGTCTGATGCCCCATATGCGATAAGGCTACAGCCACATTTGCCTCTCCTCCACCATAGTTTACCATAAAGGAATGCGTTTGATTAATCGTTGAATAGTCTGGAGTAGAAAGTCTTAACATAATTTCTCCAAACGTCAATATTTTCTCCATAGAGTATATCTCCAAATTGGATTATTTCTTTAATGCTGCTCTAGCATTTTTAACTTCTTCTACAAAGCGTGCTGCCATAGCAGTTACTGCAGCAAAGTCACCCTTTTTAGCTCCTGCAGTCATAGATGAGCCTGCAGAAACAGCAACTACACCTGCCTTAATCCAATCCGCAATGTTATCAACATCAACACCACCAGAAGGCATAAGGTTAGCGTAAGGAAGTGGTCCCTTAACATCCTTAACAAATCTTGGTCCTAAAATATCACCAGGGAATAGCTTAATTACATCGCAGCCAGCATCTAAAGCCATTTTTACCTCTCTTACTGTCTGAGTTCCTGGCACATAAGGTACCTGATATCTATTACAAAGCTTTGCAACCTCTTCATCAAAGCAAGGGGAAACAATAAATTTTGCACCATTTAATATAGCAGCTCTTGCAGTTTCACTATCTAACACTGTACCAGCGCCTATTAAAACATCTGGATCCTTAGCATAAGCCTGTGAAAGGTTAGAAATAATGTCTCCTGCTCCTGGAACTGTATAGGTAACCTCAATAGAATTTACTCCGCCCTTAATACATGCCTCAGAGATTTTCAATCCCTGCTCAGTGCTCTCGGCGCGTACAACCGCAACAACACCAACTTCAGAGATTTTACTTAAAACATCAAATTTTTTCATTTTCTTTAATACCTCTTTCTCCTTCGTTTCATAATATGAAACATTCTAATTTCTATTATAAATTGATTTCCATAATTTGTCAATGAAAGCCTTATCATTAAACATTTTTATTATTGCCAAAACACGTCATATTAAATCAATAAATGCTTTATTTCGCTAAAAAAGTCTTTCCTCTTAAATGAAGAAGAAAGACTCATTTCTAATTTATAAATTATTATTTCAAGCCGTGGCAGAATTTATATTTTTTTCCACTTCCACAAGGACATGGGTCATTTGGTCCAACATGAGTTTTCTTTTCCACTGGCTTCTTTTTGACAGGCTCATTTTTAACATCATTGGTTGTGAGTCCCTTCATTGGGTCCTCTTCTTCCTGTCTAACAAACTGTAAGCGAGTATGGGTTGCATACTTTAAAACCTCTAAATTGATGTTTTCATTCAATCTTTGGAAACGTGCATACCCTTCCTGCTGATAAATCTCTAGAGGATTGGTTTGAGCATAGGACTGTAAAACAACGCCTTGGCGTAAGCCCTGCATATCATCAATATGCTTCATCCAATATTGATCTAAAACTCTCAAAAGAATATCCTTCAAATACATGTCAAATAAATTATCTGGTAAATTCAAATTGTATTTTTCCTTAGCATCCTTAGCAGCTTGCTTATTTGCATCAACAAACTGATAAGCCTTTTCACAGATATGATCAATAATTCCCTCATCATCTAAGGTTTTAAGAAGATTGACATCAATAGAATTTGGGGGAAGAATAGTTCCATTAAAGCTTTGGGCAATGGCATCATCATCAATTTCAAAGCGACGAGAGGAAATCTGACGCATATGGCTATAGCATACATTTTCTATTGCTTTACGCATCATTCCCTTTACCAGCTCTTCTAGGTTCTGAATTTTAACTACCTGCATACGTTGCTCATAGAAGATTTCACGTTGACGACGAATTACATCGTCATATTTCAAAACGTTCTTACGGGAATCAAAGTTATTTCCTTCTACTCTGGTTTGAGCAGAGGTCACAGCTCTAGAAACCATTTTAGAGGTGATTGGGGCATCCATATCCCCAGTATCCTTATTCATCAAGTTGATAATCATTGCCAAACGATTCTTAAAGGTATCACCACCAAAGCGCTGAATCAAATCATCTTCCGTAGAGATATAGAATTGAGAGAAGCCTGGATCACCCTGACGACCAGAACGACCTCTTAGCTGATTATCGATACGCCGGGACTCATGACGCTCTGTACCAAGGACAGCTAAACCACCAAGCTCCTTGACACCCTCTCCAAGCTTAATATCTGTACCACGACCAGCCATATTAGTAGAAATGGTAACACTCTTTAGTTGACCAGCCTTGGCAACAATTTCAGCTTCACGCTCATTATTCTTCGCATTTAGCACCTCATGAGGAACACCCATTCTCTTAAGCATACCAGAAACCATTTCAGAGGTTTCTACATTGGCTGTACCTACTAAGACAGGCTGACCAAGCTCATAACGACGCTTAACTTCCTCAGTTAAAGCCTTAAACTTAGATTTTTGAGAAACAAAAATTAAATCAGATAAATCCTCACGAATTACAGGGCGGTTGGTTGGAACCTCAACAACATACATATTATATATATTTCTAAATTCCTCTTCCTCCGTCTTTGCCGTACCTGTCATACCAGAAAGCTTTTTATACATTCTGAAGAAATTCTGATAAGTTATCGTAGCAACCGTCTGAGTTTCCTTTTTAATTTCCACATTTTCCTTAGCTTCTATTGCCTGATGTAATCCCTCTGAATATTGACGTCCCTTTAAGATACGTCCTGTAAAGGAATCAACAATTAAAACCTCACCATTTTGTACGACGTATTCCTTGCCATTTGCAAAAATAAAATTGGCCTTCAAAGCATTGTTAATTGCATGCACTAACTCAACATATTGTAAATCATAGATATTAGATACGCCAAAAACCTTCTCTGCCTTCTCCATTCCAGAAGGGGTTAGCTGAACATGACGAGACTCAATATCAATCTCATAATCCTCTTCTGTCAAACGTTTAGCAAAGGTATCTGCACGTAGATAAAGGGAAGAGTTATTTTTAGGAGCACCAGAAATAATCAATGGTGTTCTTGCCTCATCAATTAAAATAGAGTCAACCTCATCAATAATGGCATAATTTAATCCTTTACACTGGGTAATCTGATTTTCATTATGAACCATATTATCTCTTAAATAGTCAAAACCAAGCTCACTATTGGTAGAGTATAAAATATCACAGGAGTACGCCTCACGCTTTTCTATAGAGGAAAGCTCACGTACATTCAAGCCAACCGTTAATCCTAAAAAGCGGTAAACTTCTCCGATTTCTCCTTCTGCCTCACGACGAGCTAGATATTCGTTTACTGTGACAATGTGAACACCTTCTCCAGAAAGAGCATTCAAATAAGCAGGCATAACTGCAGTTAAGGTTTTACCCTCACCAGTCTTCATTTCTGCAATATTACCACCATGGATTGCACAACCACCAATCAGCTGTACGTGGAACGCCTTCATACCTGTTACACGATACGCAGCCTCTCTTGCGACAGCATATGCCTCAATTAAAATATCGTCTAAGGTTTTCCCATTTGCCAAGGCTTCTTTAAATTCTACTGTTTTATGCTTAAGCTCCTCATCGGAAAGCTTAGAAATACTCTCTTCTAATCCCTCAATTTTGTAGGCAAGCTTTTCACATCGCTTCATTTCCTTATAGCCAGAATCTAATAATTTCTTTAATCCCATACCATTCACTCAAGAATAGGCTTTACCCATTCTATCCTTCCTAAATAAAATAACACATTCTATAATACTATAAACCTTATTTTTTTTCAAGTTTTAACCAGGGAAAACTAAAAATATTCCTGTTTTTAGTATACTTAAAAAATAAGGAATTATGTATTCACAAAATATCACTTACTATTATAAAAAAAGAAAAATGGGGAAGCATCCCCATTTTATAAAAGCACTATTTTGTAGTTGTTTCTATAACAGCATAGTCGCCATCATTTCTAACATAAATTACATTCGTCTTTCTAGTTTCCTTATCCAAGTAAATAAAGAAATCATGACCAAGTAATTCCATTTGATCGATAGCCTCATCTCTAGACATTGGTTCAAGATCGACGTTCTTATCACGAACTACTCTTTCCGTTCTTGGAGCCTCTCCCATTTCTACAGAACGAATTCCCTTCTTGCCTAGCTTATCCTTCATCCGGTCATTGTATCTTCTGACCTGTTTCATCAGCTTATCAATTGCTCCATCAATTGCAGCATAGACATCTACATCCTGTACTTCAGCGCGAAGTATGATATTTTTGGTTGGAATTGTGACCTCAACCTTATGGAATGCCTTATAAACCTTGCATACTACTCTTGCAGAGATATGCTCATAATCCTGCAACAGACCTTCCAGCTTATTCAATTTTTTTAAGGCATATTCCTTGTTTGCATCAGATGGTGTAAACCCATTCTTTCCAACAATTTCTACCTTCATAATATCACTCCTTTTCTTGCTTATATTATATCATAAGTTAAAAGCGTTTTCAATAAATCGACTATAACTTATAAACATTTTGAGCTTGTAGTCCTTTTTCACCAACGACAAGGTCAAACTCAACCAGCTGTCCCTCATTCAAAGTTTTAAAGCCATCATCTAGGATGCTGCTATAATGTACAAATATGTCATCATAGTTTTCCTTAATAATGAAGCCATAGCCCTTCTCATTATTGAACCATTTTACTTTGCCTACTAACATGTTCTTACCTCCCTTAAGCACTATTAATCATACATCTAGACCCAACTCTTTTTCAACAAGAAAAGTACCAAAAATATCGACTATTTTTTCAATTGAAAACAGATTGCCAAAATGTTCTTTTTTTCAACATCTGCAAGAAAACTTAAAGACTCCAGCATAAAATCTGAGAGGTATAGCTTATCTTTGATAAAAAGTAAATATTCAGGATATTTCTGCAAAATCCAAGCGACAATTTTACTATATTCTTCTAGGTAAGCATCATAGATAAATGGGTACCCGTTATCCAAAAGACTTAAAACCATCAATTGGTATTCCTCTAAACCAAACGCCTCAACCCTAGGCATAAGTGGAAAATTATTTCGACATACCTCACATATAAAATAGTGCTTTGTAGAAAATAAGGTCAAAAAGGTCCGAGTTATATAAAAGCTTTTTTTGCAATTTAAACAGACCATGCTAGCACCTCCTATATGAAGTATTTCCATTTCTTTTATTTTTTTTAAAGAAAAAGAAAATTTTTACTAGGCGAGAGGCATAAGAATAAACCCTTAAAAGTACAATTACTTCTTTTGCTACTCTCAGCTGCATATAGAAGAACATTAATGCATTAGTTCACCGTTCTTGATATAGAACAGATTATATTTTTATACAAGGCGTAAATTCATTTCATTTTACAAAACCATAATAATTCCCATTTAGAGCGTCCAAAACTATTTGACTTTTATCGAATTAAGCGTTATAATTTTTATGAATAAATATTCATTCATAACTAGGAGGGTGCAGTAATTATGCCAAAAACAGCAAAAAGATGCCAAGAGATACGAGAGGAAACTCGAAAGAAAATATTACAAGATGCAATGCTATTCTTTGCTAGAAATGGGTTTGCTGGCACAAAAATAAGCGACCTTGCAGACTACATAGGGATAGGTCAGGGAACATTATATATTTACTTTAAGTCAAAAGAGGATTTATTTAAGGAAATTTTCACCATTTGTAACAATGGAAAAGAAATTAAAGAATTAAAAGTATTGTCACGATTACCTATTTCTGCAAAACATAAAATCCATAAATTATCAAAGACAATTATAGAAAAATTGGAACAAGACGAAAATTATGCAGCAAAGGTAACCTTAACTACACAGGTACTTTTTGAAAAAGATAATTTTATATCCGAAAGTACTACTTATCAATCTGAAATATACAAATATACAGCAAAAATAATTGAACAGGGTCAAAAAGAAAAAAGCATGGTTGATGGTTCTCCAATAAAACTTGCTGACTTTTACTGGAGCATTGTATATCTTTATTCATTAAAAAAACTATTTACTACAAAATACGAAATGATAAATATATCTGATTTAGAAAGAGTTTTAGTAAAGGACAATACTAAAAATGAATGAAAAAGCATTAAAAATAATCAAAATCAGTTTTTCTTTTGCAATAGCATTTGTTCTCTTATTCACTTCTCTTTTTACATACCGTGAACACCTTGCGGAAGCATATGAACTTACCTTTTTAAGCAGTTTTATCGTAGGTATTTTTTTCGTCGCCAATGGTATTTTACTAGCGTTAAATAAAAATATTTCACAAATACTTTATCTCTGTGCTACAATTTTGTTGCTGATAGTATTCTTTGTGTGTATCGCTTTTTCTAATCAATTTCAAATGAGTGGTGGTTTTACCTTTCTCCATATCATTAATCCCATACTTGTATTAGCGTATTATTTTGTCTTCTGTGATTTATCTAAAATTTCTATAAAAATGGTGCCTATAGTTGCCGCTCTCCCTTTATTATATTTAGCCTTTGTAATAATATTTGGTTCGATTACAGGCAATTTCATTTACTTTTTTATGAATTATCAAAAAGTAGGTGTTTGGTATTCGGCTTTATTTTGCTTTAATATTCTAGTGGGAATATTCGCCT
>UQGR01000038.1 GCA_900540705.1 uncultured Mollicutes bacterium | reverse complement strand
TATTAAAGCTAATCAAGCAAAATTAGATTATTTAATAAAGAAAGCAAAAGCAAGTGGAATATCTTTAGAAAGAATAAATGAAATAGATATTAGAAAAAATAAAGTAGTGTAATATTTGTCCAAATTTAATCATACAAATAAGTTAAAGGTAGGGTGATTAAATTTGGAAGCAAATTCTATTATAGCATTTTTGGCTTGTATTATTTTTTTGTTTTTAATTGGAAAAGTATTTGTTTTACCACTAAAAAAAGTTCTAAAATTAGTAATAAATTCAGGACTAGGTGGATTGTTAATTTATTTAATAAACTTATTTGGAGCCAATTTTAGTTTTCATATTGGGCTAAATATAGGAACGTCAATCTTTATTGGAATTTTAGGGTTGCCACGGAGCTTTTTTACTAATCATATTAAAACTTATGATGTAGTTGTTAAAACAAAGATATTGTAGGTAAATATAAAAAACATAAAAATCCTTATGTTATCTTATTTCATAAAATACTTGAAAAACAAGATAAAATATGGCATAATAGAAATTAATATGGCAGATGGTCATAAAGTTATTACTTGTTTTTTGTGCTCTTAGCAAGTAATAAGTAAATTTATAAGAGCTAGAAAGGGTAGCCAAATGGTGTAAGTATGAGATCATTCATAATTGAATTCAATGAGCTTGATAATAATGAATTACAAGTGGTCTTTAAAGTAAAAGAAGATTTGATATACCAAAGTTTATTGTTAAATATGATTCAAGCCATGGCAGATATTGCAGAGATGGCACGGTCATATTATGGAGCAGATTTGGAAGAAGAATGCGATTATGAAGGAAAAGAAGATTTTGTTACCATATCTACTAAATACTGGTTCCCATCAGAAGAAGATAGAAACATATTTGAGCAAGATGTTTGTATAGGTTTCTTTTAACAAAAATCCCATTAGTGAAATATTTTCACTAATGGGATTTTTATGCTACTCTACGGTAACAGATTTTGCTAAATTTCTAGGTTTATCAACATCTAATCCTTTATTTTTGGAAATATAGTAAGCAAGTAATTGTAAAGGGATAACAGATAATATTGGAGAAATTAGTTTATTTGTAGTAGGTATGTTAATTACAAAGTCAAAATTTGCATTTGGAAGAGTTTGATTTGTAACAACTAGTGTTTTTGCACCACGAGTAATTACTTCTTGAATATTACTTATAGATTTTTCAACTAAACTTTCATCTGTAATAACACTAATTACAGTAATTCCATTTTCAATTAATGCAATAGGACCATGTTTTAATTCACCTGCTGCATAAGCTTCTGAATGTATATATGAAATTTCTTTTAATTTCAAAGAACCTTCTAAAGCTACATTATAATCTGTTCCTCTACCTAAGAAAAACATATCTTTCTCTGTATATACTTTTTTTGCAAAGTTTACAATTTCCTCTTTGTTATCTAAGATAGTATCTATTTTAGATGGTAAATCTAAAATATCAGTTTTTAAATCTTCTAATAATTTTTCATCAGCAGAACCTAATACTTCTGCAAAGTAAATTGCTAAAATTGCAAGCAAAACAACTTGAGAAGTATATGCCTTTGTAGATGCAACAGCAATTTCTGGACCTGCATGTGTATAAATTGTATAATCTGCTTCTCTTGTTATAGAACTTCCAATTACATTAGAAACTGCTAAAGTTTTTGCACCTTTAGATTTAGCAAGTTTTAGAGCTGCTATTGTATCTGCTGTTTCACCAGATTGACTAATGTAAATACATAAAGTTTTATCATCAATAATAGGATCTCTATATCTAAATTCTGATGCAATGTCAACTGTTACAGGAATATTGCAAAGTTTTTCTATTAAATTTTTTCCAGTAAGTCCTGCGTGCATAGCTGTACCACAGGCTACAATGTAAATTTTATTAACACTAGATAGATATTCTTTTGAAAAACTAATATCGTCAAATGAACATTTTTCTCCTAATTTTAATCTTGAGCCTATTGTTTCTCTAATAGAATTTGGTTGTTCAAAAATTTCTTTTAACATATAATCTTCATATCCGTTTTTATCTGCACTACTTGCATCCCAATCAATTGTTTTAACACCTTTTTCAATTTTATTTAGATTAATATCATAAAAATCAATTTTATCTCTTGAAAGTACAGCAAATTCATAATCATTTAATAAATAAAAATCTTTTTTGATGATAAAACAACAGCTGATAAAGAATATAGGTGAAAATCCCTAGATAAAGCAGCAATATAACGCGTAAAAGATTGTAAAAGGAAATCATACTAAGCGAATAGCTTTTTTATAAAGCCTTTATTTTTTTTCACCTGTATATTCTTTTTATCAACGGAATTTATAGTTCCCGTAATTTTAATGGTTCTATTGTCGTTACTAACTTCCTTTAGCACTAGGTTATTTCCAGTAATTTGGTAGGGAATATCATTGACCTTAATGATAAATAGCTGGTCTGAGAATTCCTTAATTTCTGTAATATTATTGATTATAATTTGATCATCATAAATCGTAAAATTTGCTATAGCCATAGTATCACCTAATAAAGGCTATGCGGGAAAGGGGTTAAAAATTACTAAGAAGTATCTATACTGTAAAAACGATTTTTCTTTAAATTTAAAATTCGGTGTTTATAATCGAATCTATAAATAGCTGAATTCCTTTTTTGGGGGTTTCTTTTTTACGAGTGATTATGCCAAGTCTGGTCATCAATTGCTTTTCATCAACAATTGTGGTGTAAAGGTCAAGGTGAGAAAAGGTTTGATAGGCACTTTGAGGGACTAATGCATAGCCTAATCCAGTAGAGGCGAGAAGAATAGCTGTCTTTGCGTCATCAACTTCAGCGATAAGGTTGAGTTCTGCATTATATTTTTTAAAAAGAGTAGCTAATAAATCCTTAAATCTTCGGTAGATAATTAATGGATATTTTGATAGTCCCTTTATGGTCATTATTGTAGAATCTATGGGATTTTTATTCAGCAGCAACATCGGCTCCTCTTTAAAATAGGTTACCTCAAACAATGTATCATCGAAGGGCGTTCGAACAATCGCTAGGTCAATGATTCTTTGTTGTAAAAGCTCTATTAGCTGATAGGTATTTGCCTCTTGGATATTAAAGCGAACATGAGGGTATTGGCTATGAAAATTCTTGATGGTTTTATTATATAAAAACTCGGTAGAAGAAGAAACAATACCCATATTTAAGGTGATTTCATTCTTCATTTCCAAATTATGAATTTCTTTATAAGTATTTCCAGTTAGCTCTAAAATTGAACAAGCTCTCTCATATAAAAGCCTTCCTGTGTTAGTCAAAGCGATTCTTTTTCCCCTGATAAAAAGGGTGGTTCCTAGCTCTTCCTCCAGTATTCTCATCATTCTGGATAAGGGTGGCTGAGCCATATTTAATTTTAGGGAGGCCTTTAATATAGAGCCCTCCTCTACCACCATTTTATAACATTCCATTTGTCTTAAATCCATATATACCTCCAAAGTATAGTTTCACTATATAACTTGTATATTTAGTATATCTTATTTTGTGGTATAATACAAACAGAAAATGGGTGAGAGGATGTTTAAGTTATATAAAAAATATTTAAAATGCTATAAAAAACATGTCATATTAGGACCTTTGTTTAAATTAGTAGAGGCTGTGTTTGAGCTTTTAGTACCTTTGGTCATCGCTAGAATGATCAATGAAGGCTTGAATAACTCCTTGTTGACAGAGGAAGAGAAGTATCGGTTTATCCTGCAAAATGGAGGCTTGTTACTCTTATTTGCGGGAATTGGACTATGCTCTACCCTTGTGTGTCAGTTCTTTGCTTCCCGGGCTTCCCAGGGCTTTGGGACAGCTTTACGAGACGATCTTTATGAACACATTAACACACTATCCTTTAAGGAGCTAGATCAGTTTGGTGCTTCATCTTTGCTCACAAGGATGAATTCGGATATCAACAATCTTCAGCAGAGTGTGGCGATGCTGATTCGCCTTGTGGTTCGAGCGCCTTTTTTAGTGATAGGAGCTACGATTCTTTCCTTTCTGGTATCTTGGAAGGCTGGAATCTTGTTTTTAGGAACGGGAATTCTTTTATTTGTCATCATTTTTATGATTATGCTTTACACCATTCCCCGCAATAAAAAAGCACAGGCTAAGCTAGATACGGTAACCTCGATAACAAAGGAAAATTTAAGCGGAAATCGTGTAGTACGTGCCTTTTCTAGACAAGCCTTAGAGTTTCGCCGTTTTATAGATGAAAACGTCTCTTTAAAAAATCTTTTGTCTAAAATCGGTAAAATCAATGCCTTATTAAATCCGATGACCTTTGTCGTTACGAACTTAGCGATTGTAGGTGTCCTTTATCTTGGTGGCTATGAATTTCAGCTAGGAAATCTAAATCAGGGAGATATTACCTCTCTATATAATTATTTATTGCAAATCCAGCTAGCAATTATGGTGGTTGCCAATTTGGTTATTATTTTTACGAAGGCAAGCGCCTCTGCAGGAAGAGTAAATGAGGTGTTTCAAAGTAAAAGCTCCATTGTGGAGGGAACATGTTCAACTCCAGCAACAGAGGTTCCCTTTGTTTTTAAGGATGTGAGCTTCCGTTATTCTAAAAAAGCCAAACCAGCCCTCTCTCATGCCTCCTTTACGATTTTAAAAGGAAAGACGGTTGGTATTATTGGGGGAACTGGCTCAGGTAAAAGTACGTTGATTCATTTGATGAATCGGTTTTATGACCGAGATGAGGGAAGTATTCTTTTCTATGGAAGAGATATCAAGGAGTATCAACAGGAATTTATTGTAGAGCGGATTGCGGTAGTGATGCAAAAGGCCATTTTATTTAGTGGAACAGTAAAGGAAAATCTCCTGTGGGGAAAGACAGATGCCACCGATGAGCAAATCCAGAATGCACTAAAACATTCGATGAGTTTGGAATTTGTAGAAAAGCTAGATCAAAAGGAAAACACGATGCTTTATCAGGGTGGTTCTAATTTAAGCGGAGGACAGAAACAAAGATTGTCTATTGCCAGAGCCTTGATAAAGGATAGTCCAATCCTCATTTTAGATGATTCCGCAAGTGCGTTGGATTATAAAACAGAGCTAAGCTTAAGGAACCATATTAAGGCTCTTCAAAAGACAACTATCCTCATTTCTCAAAGGGCATCCTCCATTCTTCATGCGGATTTAATTTTGGTTTTACATCAAGGAGAAATTGTGGGAACAGGGACGCATAAGGAGCTTTTAGAGTCCTGTCCAGTGTACCAAGAAATTTGTGATTCTCAGGATTTAGGAGGGGCAGCGTATGAAAACTAAAAATCGTTCTATGCTCAAGCGAGTTCTTGGTTATGCCAAAAAATATAGAGTTCGTTTAGGGATTGCGTTTTTAGCAGCCATCCTCTATGTTTCTGCCACACTATATGCACCTAAGCTAGTAGGAGAGGCCATTGATCAGTATATACAGGTAGATACCTTTAGTATGGAAGATATCCTATTTATAGTTTTAGAACTATTGGGAATTGTCATTTTAGGTGCTATCTTTGGCTGGATTATGAATGCTTTGCTGAACAGGATAACCTATTCGATTGTAAAGGATTTAAGAATTGACGCTTTCCAGAAAATACTTAATGTGCCAGTTGCTTATCTAGATTCTCATTTGTCAGGAGATATTTTAACAAGAATAATATCCGATACGGATCAGGTTTCAGAAGGACTATTACAAGGCTTTTCTCAGGCCTTGACAGGAATTATCACGATTGTCGTTACGATAGTGATGATGCTGACCATTCAATGGGAAATCGCTTTGGTCGTTATCGTTCTTACACCTTTATCTCTGTTTGTTGCCGCTTTTATCTCTAAAAGAAGCTTTAAAACCTTTAAGGCTCAGGCTCAGATTAAGGGAGAGATGGGTGGATTTCTAAATGAAATGATTACCAATCAAAAGATGGTGATTGCCTATCATCATCAATCGGATAATAATCAAGCCTTCCAAAAAATTGATGCTGACCTCTATACCGTTGGGGTTAAGGCTCAGTTTAACTCCTCCTTGACCAATCCATCGACTCGTTTTGTGAACGCAATCGTCTATGCAGCTGTGGCCACGATAGGGGCTATCTTAATTGTTCATTCCAAAGGAGTGGGCTTTGGTGTCGGTGGGTTGACAGCCTTTTTAACCTATGCCAGTCAATATACAAAGCCCTTTAATGAAATTTCAGGTGTCGCAACAGAGCTTTCTAATTCCTTTGCTAGTCTAAGAAGGGTCTTTGAGCTGATTGATGAGAAGGAAATTCCAGATGAAACGATACTGCCAGAGCTAGAGATTGAAAAGGGAAGAGTTGAATTTAAGGATGTTTGCTTCCGATATACGGAGGATAAGCCTTTAATTGAAAATCTAAATATGAGGGTTGAGCCCGGTATGAAGGTGGCGATTGTAGGACCAACAGGCTGTGGAAAAACCACCTTGATTAATCTTTTAATGCGGTTTTATGATACAACCTCAGGCTCCATTACCATTGATGGAAAACCGATCAATGATTATTCAAAGGATAGCTTAAGACGTCAGATTGGGCTTGTGCTACAGGAGACCTGGCTTTTTAAGGGAAGCGTTCAGGATAATATTGCCTATGCAAAGGATAAGGCAAGCCTAGAAGAGGTGATGGAGGCAGCAACATCAGCTTATGTGGATGATTTTATAGAAAAGCTTCCTAGTGGGTATCAAACCATCATTTCCGATGATGATGGTGTTTCCGTTGGGCAGAAACAGCTGCTTTGTATTGCCAGACTCATGCTAAGAGAGCCTAAAATATTGATTTTAGATGAGGCAACCTCTAATATTGATACGAGAACAGAGGTAATGATCCAAAAGGCCTTTCAGAAAATTATGGAAGGAAAAACCTCCTTCATTATCGCTCATAGACTTTCTACCATACGTAATGCAGATAAAATTCTTGTTATGCAAAATGGAACAATCATAGAACAAGGAACACATGAGGAATTAATTTTAAAAAATGGCTTTTATAAAAAGCTTTATGAATCTCAATTTGAATAAGGAATAGGGTGGATTGTGCAACAATCCATCTTTTTTTATAAAATGAGAATTACATTTCTCATTTGCGAATTTAAATGTCAAATATTGTCAAATAATGTCGTAAAAACGGTGTAATCCTTGCCTCTTGTATGCTAATATTGGGGTATATGAGGTAGATGGATGTACAAATTGGGAGAAACAACAATCCTTTATTCTTTTTGGCTTATCCAATTGTTTTTCAATTTAAGAATAAGATTGTTCTATAGAGGAAAATATCCATAATTTTTCATTTCCAATAACTGATGAAGTCTACAAAGAGAATTTTCTCTTTGTATTTTTTTTGAAGGGAGAAGAAATGAAAAAAAGAAATACAGTTTTAAAGGAGCTAAAGAATATCTCTAGGAATTCTAAGGAGTATCAGGAGCTTTATATGGAAGTAAAGGATTTCTTTTATAAATTAGATTTATATTATTGCTATAAAAAGAATGAAAGAATATTGAATTATTTAGAATCGAATGTCTATTTAACGGATTGTGAAATATGCGCATTAGTTCCCATCAACAAGAAAGGGCTACTTGCGTTTATTGAAAGTCTCAATTCTTTTGTTTTAATGCTTTTAGAACAACCCAAATATCAAAATTTAAAGAAGCTTTATTATCAGAAAAAATAGAGAAAGTCAATACCCCTTTTGGGGGTATTTTTCTTTATATAAAATGGCGGTATAGTAAAATTAGTCAGGTCGCTCCTGATGGATGCTTAAGATCTTAAGAAAATGAATAAAGGAGGAAAAGGATGGATTTTTTTTGTGTGCCAGTTTTGGCAATTATTTGTTATTGCGTTGGTGAGCTTCTTAAAATGAGTATATTAAGAAAAAAACGTCAGCACAAATACATTCCAGCGATTGTGGGCGTCAGTGGAGGTATTTTAGGGTGTATCTCCTATTATATCAGTCCAGAGCTGATATGCAATGTGACTAGCCCCATTACAGCGATAGCCATAGGAATAGGAAGTGGACTATCTGCCACGGGAGGAAATCAAATTATGAAGCAATTTTTTAAAAGGGAGAAGTGATTGTATGGAAGAGGTATACCATCTTATCGATGGGAAGCAGTTGCTTGTGAGAAAGAAAATGGGAAGCTTTATTGAAAAAATACTTCATTACTATGGGGTAGTTTTTCAGCATGACCGGTTTAAGAAGGTCATCTATGGAGAGGATGGCTATTTGACCCCTATAGAGGAGAAGATAAAGAGACTTTATGACAGCTATACCTATCTACTCAGTAATTATCAAAATTCAGTTTCGGAGGGACTGCTCAAAAGATTTTATTATTTATTATTTGAAAGAGAATTAAATTCCTTTCAAGCCTTAAAGCTTGCGACTATATATTTTAATCTTCGAGAGCTGGCTCCGATAGAACAAGCAGCAGAATTTCATATGCAGGTGTATACTGAGCTAAAGGAATGTGAGGAAATGGATAGAGTACTATTTTCTTTAATGGTATTAAATTTTGTTTTTGTGAGAAATGGAATCCCCTGTATACATATTCTCTATGGAGATTTTGAGGAGTATGAACAAGCAAAACATGAATTTTTAAAGCTTAATAAGGAGGCGATGTTTCTCTTCCTTTTAAAGGTTTTGAAGAAAAATACCTATCTATCCTCAAGCTTTTATAACTCTCTTACTCCCTTAACTCGGTCTATGGTAATTCATAAGCTGAATGAGCATAAGGAGCAGATAAAGAATTCCTATGCAGTTCAGTCTCTTTGGTTATATGGTTCCTTTGCAAAGGGAATAGAACGCTTTGATTCCGATGTTGATTTACTGGTAAGACTTTCTTTAGATTTGACACAGGACGAGCGTAAAGAGAAAGTAAAGGGTTTGACAGAATACCTGCAGGCGATATTTCATCGGTTTGTAGATATTCATGAGGTCTATGAATATATCCCAGATGAAATGATAAAAGAAGCAATAAAGCTTAAAAAAATTATATAAAATGGAGGAAAAAGAAATGGGAAATAAAGGAATAAAAGAATATACCAAGCATATTGTCCACGATATAGGAACTATAGGCAGGGGCTATGTGAACGTAAGAAAGGAGGATGCCAACCTACATATTGAATTGCCGCTACTGGGAACTCCTGGGAATGCTGGGCTCAGCTTAAATTTAATCTATTGCTTATCAGATAAAAACATTGTCAATGATTTTGGATTGGGCTGGCAGATGAACTATTTTAAGCAGCTTACAGGATATCACACATATGCGTCAATTCGTAATGCCGATGAAGAAAGAGAAGAAAATGAATATTCTGAAAGAAATGAAGAGACGAAGCTTACGACCTATCAGCATATTAGAAGTATAGATCAGGATACGGATGAAATCACCTATACGATTGAGGATCAAGAAGGTAATGCACTTTACTATGCAGATGGAACCCAAAAGTATCCGTCTGAGATTCGATACAAAAATGGTGAAGTAATAACGATAGGAGACGGGCTTGAAATCTCTAATACCAGAGAGTATAAAATTGTTTTAGAAAAAACGAATGGATTATATAGTAAGGCTTCTGCGAAATATAAAAATACCATATTATCCTGGGCCAAGTTTATTTATTCTTCTACAAAGGAACTTACAGAAATTATTGTATATCGAGGTGGTAGCGAAATTGAGCATATAAAAATCACCTATGGCAATACGCTATGTATTCTAGATGCTTGGTCTAAGGCTTGTGTGAGATATACGATTACGGATGGAAGAGTAAGCAAGATAGAGGAAGGCTTTAATCAGGATTATAGTAAGGGCGCTAAAACCTCAATTTTATATGAGGATGGTGTAACCACTCTCATAGATCAGGACAATAAAAAAAGCTATCTATATTTTGACAACAATGGGTTGCCGTTATACGCTATTGACGAGGATGGAAATGCTAAAGCTACGCGATATGATGTCAAAACCAAGAACATTCTTTCTCAAAGTACAGTATTGCCTGTTCAGCCAAGCGAAGAAAATCTGATTAAGGATACTATATTAGATTTTGCGAATGATTATTTAAAGGTAGAAGAGCAGCCAAAGCTAAATACCATTCCTGAAAAGTTTATGAATGGTGTATATAAGGTGAGTGGAAGTGGCAGCCTAACCCATACAATTACCGGCCTTTCAGGGTTAGCAACAGATAATCTTACTTTAGTTGTTTTTGGAAAACAGCTGACAGGATATAGTGATACATGTAAGGTCAAGGTGAGAATGCGGTTAGATTCTACAGAGTCTAAACAAGCCTTCTTTGAAAAGGAAATCCCAGATGGAAAATTTGATTTTCTTTGCTTTGGAATTCCAACAAAATATAGTTACTCAGAAATTGAAATTTCTATTACCTTAATTGGAAATGCTTCTATTATTTTGGGTGGCTTACAGGTATTTAAAAAGGATTTTGGTTCCTTTTATGAATACGACAGCCGGGGAAATTGTATTGGTCAATTTTCTGGTAATGGCTCCTCTGTTGCATATTATAATGCGAAGGGACAGCTAGAGGAATGTACCTTAAGAGATTCAACAACCTATGGCTGTAGTTATGATAACAAAGGTAATTTAAGTAGGATATATAAGGCCTTTGGTGGAAAGGTTGAAAAGTTATATGATACTTATAATAATGAAACCCACAATCGAGTAATAGATTCTACAAGTACTAAAATCTTAGAGACAGTTAAAACCTATAAACAAAATGGTACATTGTTAGAAAGTCAAAAAGATGAGCTGGGCAATGAAACAACCTATAGTTATGATAATTTTGGCAGAATAAAACAAATAAAGGATGCCTTAGGCGTTTCTCTAGAATATGGGTATGGATTTGGAGATGACAATATATCTGACCTATTATTAAAGGGAAGCACAGATTCGGAGCTTGCTCATATCACCTATAGCTATGACGATTTAGAGCGAATTAAAACTATTAAGGTAAGTGATTCTACAAGCTACTCTTTTGAATATCAGGACAACCTCGTAAAAGCAATCAAATTAAATGAAACGCTTCTTCATACCTATACCTATGATTCTAAAAATCGTATAATTGAACAAAAGACAGCAGCGAACACCGATAGCTATAAGTATACCTATACAGATTTTAATTTACCAGAAAAAGTGATTTATCGTTCAGCAATGGGCGTAGAAACGATAAAAGCACAATTTATCTACAATGATAAAAAAGAGCTTGTTACAGTAAAGGATGGCAGTGGTAAGATTTTAAAGGAATACTTTTATGATTTAGATGGAAGATTAGTCCAGTTAAAGGATTCAGAGCTAAGTTTAGTCTATACCTATGATAATTTAGGAGAGGTTAACTTGGTAAGTAGAACGGTTGATGGAAAAACCATCTATGAGTCCTATGATACAGTTGCAAGATCCAAAGGCTTTCATCCAGAGGCGCTATATGGAAAAATCCAAAAGGATACAGAGTATATGAGTACACTCTTCCAGGATGAATATGGAATAGTGAGAAATGAGAAGTATGGTATACTGCCTAAAAAGCCTACAGGAGATAGCTTTAAGCCTAATATAGTCAAGAGGGGACATTTATCCTGTGTTAATGCAGGGGTTTACAATCCTTTGTGTTATGAGCTCACTATGAATTCTAATATCAATTGTGGGTGCGTAGGGTTTTGGTTTTATCCAACAGAGTATTCACCATCTAAATGTTTTTTCAGTGTTTTCAGTAATCAGGGAAACAGCTTTATCCAGGTATCTATGCTTTCTACAGGAAAGTTAAAATTACATATAAGAGATTTTAATGGTAATTTTTCAACTCCAATTACGACCGATTTTACTGTCCAGTTAAACGAATGGAATTTCTTCTGTTTAAACTGGATGAACCGAGATGATTCTGCAAGCTCAAGTGTTAGCGAATATGCCCTCACCTTAAATAGTGATACGAAAGTATATACCAAGAAAAATCCAAGAGTTCCGATGGATTTAACAGGAAAATTAAAATATTATATCGGATATATGTATGATGGGGCTTATAAGGATTCGTTGAACTTTGATATTACGGCATTAATGATAGGTGTACATAATTTTGTAAATAAACGAGACGTGATTGGATATTATCGAAGAACTAAGGAATACTTATTCAATGACTTATTTACAGAAACCGAAAGTGAAGCTGTGAATTTTGCAGCTACCACTAATATTTTGGATAACTTTGGGGAGGCAAAGGATTGGGAAATTTATCCATTACAAAATAGTGTTGTATCGTTAAAGGGAACAAAGCCTAAGGCTTATGATTGCCGGGTTACAACAAGTCTAGATAAGGATAGAAGCTTTAACTATAACAGCAAGTCCAAAGGTTATGCCTATGTAGCAGATGGTACAAGATTAGAATATAATACCAATCTAGCAACTACAGGAACCATCTATTTGAAATTTATGATTACAGATGATATTTGGGATCGGCAGTATTTATGGGAAGGCAAGGATTGTAATGGTCAAACCATTGGCGTATATCGAGATATAGATAAGGATATCTATGTAGAAATCAATGGAATGAGCTATGATACCTGTATAGATACTAACAGAGGAGAGTGGAACGAGCTAGCAATTTCCTTTAACGAGACTGTGGAAACGGAATCTGTTACAGCGATAAAGATGAAAAATGTCCGAGTTTATTATAATGGTCAAACCTTCTTTGTAAGTCAAGCAATTCCTAAACCTTTTGAAAGCCTTGTGTTAGCGGTGGGAAGAAAGATTGCTGAGGAATCCAACACAAGTTATCTAGGTGTTGAACAGACCAGTTATCCTCTATTAGGACAAATTCAAATGCTATCTATCAAAAATGCTTATTTGGAATTAGATAGCCTAGTTCAAGCAACGAAGAAGCTAACCTGTTATGGTAAGACAAAGCAATTTGATGAGTTAGAAAGGTTATGTCAAACGGAGATTCATAAGGATGGAGAGAACATCTTAAAAACGACCTATACCTATCAGCAACAGGAAAACAGTAGCTTTTATACCTCTAATAGAGTAGATACAGAAACCTATCATTTTGGAACAACAACGCATAGTCGTAGCTATGAAATGGACAAGGTGGGAAATGTAACCAAAATTACGGATGATAGTTTTGGCTCTCATAGCTATACCTATAATGAGAGAGGCTTTTTAATAAAAGAGGATACAAAGGAATACCGATATGATAAGAATGGCAATATTTTAAAGGCAGATAATACTACCTTTGGATATGACACCATGAATCGTCTAAAAACGATCAATTCCAAAGCTGTAGAATATGATACTACGAATCCTTGGAATCCTAAAAGCTATAATGGAAACCAGTATAGCTTTGAAGGAAAAAGACTTATCAAATATAATACAATCCAGTATACCTATAATGATCAGGGTTTAAGAACAGAAAAGAAGAATGGAACAGAGATTACTAAGTATTACTATGAGGGCGATAAGTTAGTTACTGAAATAAATTCAAAATATCGACTAGATTTCCTATATGATGAGAGTGGTCTATTATATGGGTTTATAAAGGACAATACAGCTAGATATTACTATGTAAGAGATATTCTTCAAAATATATTAGGAATTGTAGACACTAATGGTAACCTTGTGGTAAAATATGAATATACAGCCTACGGAAAAATAAGCTCTATTACAGGAAGCTTGTCAGGAACAATAGGACAATATAATCCATTTAGATATAAGGGATATTACTACGATAGAGAAACTAATATGTACTATTGTAATAGTAGATATTATGTACCAGAATGGTGTAGATGGTTAACAATAGATTCTGTTGAGTATTTAGAGCCTGGAAGTGTTAATGGATTGAATTTATATACTTATTGTGGAAATAATCCTGTGAATATGGTAGATCCAAATGGACAATTTCCATGGCTAGTAGGACTAGCAGTATTATTATTTACTCCAATAGGTGGAACATTGACACAAGCAGCCGTTTCAATAGTAAGCTATGTGGGTATTACGGTTGCTTCATTATTTAATGAAGATATTAGAAATGATATGAATGCAATTGGATGGAACCCATTCAATACAGATGAGAAAAAGGTTTTGAATTCTTCTAAAGTCTCATTTTATAAAGGTATAGCTGTATATAGAACAGATTTAGATCGTTCAGGAACTTTTTATGCTATGTTTTTAAAAAGGAATAGTTCTGTTGATGAAATTAGGCATGAAAGAGGACATGGATATCAATCTATGATGATGGGAATTTTAACATATGGATTTACTGTTGGTATTCCTTCTCCATTAAAACTAGGACCCTGGGCAAAATTTCGTAACTATTATGGCGCTCCTTGGGAAACAATGGCAGATATTTTGGGTGGAGTGAAAGGTTGGACTCATAGCAATGCTGAAATAAGAAATGCATGGGGGTATTATGCAGTTAGTATATTATATTTCCCTTTGACAGCATTATATTGGCTTTAATTAATCATATATTTTAGGGGGAAGAAAATGAAAAAAATGTGGTTATTTATTTTATTAATGTTTTGTTCAGTGGAGTTAGTAGGATGTGCAGTAGATCCAGGAAGCTATTACTTTAATGCAGATGATTTAATGGAAAAGGTGATAAAAATAGAATTGGTTGAATGTATAAATGAAAATCCTAAATTAATAATTGTAAAAGAAAATAGTTTACCTTCTTTTGATTTCAATAAAGTAAAATTAGTTAAAGAGTTAGAAGAAGAGAAAATACAAGATTTTTTAAATGAATTATCAACTGTTATATTCCACATTGAAAATGAAAGTGTTAATTCACCTGTTGGATATGCTGTTTTAATATATCTACAAAATAACGAAATTATTGTTTTGTCATGCACAATTATAAACAAAATTGGATATAGTATGGTCGCATCATTTACATATGAAGGAAATTTTATAAAGCATATTGCTGTCTTTGCTAATGAGCCTAAATTTAAAAAAATATTGCTAAAATATTTTGAGATAAAATAATAAAAATCAAATAAAGAAATTTACTATATGCTTTTTCACTAAACTTAGAACCTCAAAAAATTATTATGGATTAAAAGTTGTGAATTTATTGTTTACCCAAAGTTTTGGGTAGTCAGGTCTGGAAATTATTATGAAGCAATACCAGCCCACCAGCATAGAACCTTTCATAAAATGTATGGTTATAAGACCAACGGAGGTCATTTTATAAGAAAGAATTCTAAATTTCATAATATATGGGAGTGATTAAAATGGTTATTGGACTTGTAAATGTCAAGATAACCAGGTGAAATTTGATTTGAAAGGCTATTTATTTCAAAAATCATACATCTTAGCATATTTAAATCGTCAAATTAAATATTCAGTCTATCATTTAACAGTAAGACAATTTTTTAAATGCAAATTAGAAATTAAGAAATATAGAAATATTAATATTTATGTTAATTTTGGAAGAAAGAGAAAAAAATACTACATAATGGCATTTTAAAGCAATCTCTCCTTTGCCAACTTATTTCTCAAATTCGATATATAAAGTATTATATTTTTATGAAAACAGCTGTATCTTTTTCAAAAGAAAAAATAAGAAAGAATGTTGATGAAAAAGATTATTTAAATAAAAAATTGAGTCAGTTATGATTAAGTAATTTATTGAATAATAAGCTTTTTATTATTAAACTTGATAAATCAAAATCTCATAAGATGTATTCAGTAATTATATAAAATGTAACTTAAAACAAACCCTTATCTTTTCCTATGATTATAAAGACAAGTGTTTGTTTTTTGTCTAACATTACTATTATAGACACTAATGGCAACCTTGTGGTAAAATATGAATATACAGCCTATGGAAAAATAATCTCTATTACAGGAAGCTTATCAGGAACAATAGGACAATATAATCCATT
>UQGR01000037.1 GCA_900540705.1 uncultured Mollicutes bacterium | reverse complement strand
ATTATAGTTCTTATATTATACTACACTTTCATTTTAATTTCAAATCATTTCCCTTTTATCTAGAGGAAAAAGCCCGTCTTTTATATTATCGTATTTCACCTTAGCCTTTGATATGCACCAAATCATTGTTTAACATTTATTTCCAATTTCTTTTTTAAAAATATGTTCAAAATAATAATGTAAGGAAGTGAAAAAGATGAAAGACAAGATTACATGTAGACCATGCAAGGAGCAAAACAACTGGGAAATCGAAGATCAGCATGGAGAAGTATTAGACCAGCATTATTCTACAAAGCAGTCATGCGTAAAAGCTGGAGAAAAGCTAGCTAATGAATGCGGCTGTGAATTATGTATTTGTGAGGAATAATACATCGTATTAAAAAATTGAAATATACTTTTATAGATATAAGTAATGAAGGCACTACAAAACTGTAGTGCCCATTTTTATTAAATTACTAATGCTTCTTTTTTCTTAAAAATAAGACAAGACACATTGCTCCTAAACCAGCTGCCACAACACCTAAAACTGCAGTTGTAACAATTAATCCTGTATTGTTAGAAGGGGTTTCTACTATGATTGACGCAGGTGGCTCTGGAACATCCACTGCATGAATCGTGAATTCTACTTCCGCAACTAAATTCTCACATTCATCTGCAATTGCAGTTACAATAAGAATATAATCTCCAGCCTCTGTTGGCTTCTCTGTTAAAAGAGCAGTTCCCTCTTTCTTTTTATAAGCGAATTCTACAGAACCATACTTGGCTTCGGCAACTGGAGTACTTGCTGTTGCACCAACAGTCCAATCCCGAATCTGAGGAACCTTAGTCCATTCATTTACTAAAATAGGTTGTGGTTTAGCAGATATCTTAAATACAACCTGTGAGGATAAACCCTCATAGTCATTTGTAGCTGAAACTGCAGCAAGCATTACATATGTACCAGCCGTAGTTGGTTGAACCCTAGTTGCTGTAGAGGAATCTTCTCCAAATCTATAATAGGTGAATACAACCTCACCCTTGGCAGCCTCTCCTACAGGTAGATTAGGGGTTCCCTCAACCCATCCCTGGATATTTGGAGTAGTCGTCCAATAATTTCTTAACGTAGTTCCATCTGCTGGGAAAATACGGAAATCAAATTCCTCTGCTATCTCAAAATAATTCTCTGTTTCTTCTACTGTAGCCGTAAATTGATATAGTCCAGCAGGGGCTTCTCCTAAAAGATTTTGACCTTTTTTCGAGTCATACCAAACCTTGCCTGAAGCATCTGTAATTACGACATGTGCTTCTCCAAGTTGCGCTTTTGCACTGATGGTATGGGCATTAGAATTATACTCCCCATACGTCCAACAGAGAATGTTTGGCGTGTCAATCCATACATTTGAAGCCTTAAGAACATCAAATTTAACTTCAGAATGAAGACCAGAATAGTTGGCATCCTCTTCCAAATGGGCTTCCATTATATATTTTCCAGCTGGTACTTTACCGTCCACACGGAAGGCGTCTAAAGAACCAACGGTTGCTGTTGCTTCTATTTTATTACCTGCGGCATCCGTCTTATAAAAGGTGAAAACCACATCCTCAGCATTCCCATAAAGCGGTACTGCAGTTGGAGCATTAAATTCTGCATCATATTCTCCATATGTCCAACGCATAATATTTGGAGTTTCCTTCCATTGATTTAAGGACTTAAGAACATGAAAATCAACTACACCTCGATGAGCAGTATAATTCACTGTTTCATCTACTGTAACAATCATCCGATAATCTCCAGCCGGAATTTTTCCTTCCGCTAAAGGATTTCTAAATTCCGTCATAGAGGCTACTCCATCTCCAATAGGATTTCCGGAAGCATCCAATTGATAAAATACAAAGACAGGAGCTACATCAGAGCTGGCTTTTGCCGTCCAAACATTCACAGCTTCATCAAACTCTCCATAACGCCAGCGAATGATATTAGGTGCCTCTGTCCAGGTAGTTGTGACTCTTTGAATGGTAAATTCAATATAATTAGAGGTCTCAGCCCAGCTTTCTGTTTCTGATACTTTGGCAAATAAGCGATAGATTCCTGCATCTGCAACAGCAATATCTGAAACTGGTTCCCAGCTTCCATCCTCTAGCTTTCGGTCATAAGTAAACTGAATTTCGCCAAATCTGGCACTACCAATTGGAGTATTTAGGGCAGAATTGTACTCCCCATACGTCCAACGCATAATATTTAAGTAAGTAATCATATTCTCCGCTTGAGTAACTTCAAAGTCTGCATAAGAGTCCTTTACTCCATACGCTTGATCTATCCACTTGTAATGAATATTGTCTCGCAGGGTAACCTTTATTTGATAGGTTGTCGCTTCAATACAATCATAAGGCTCTACATACGTATATAACCCAAAGTTCTCATCCGTATCAAAAACAGGAAATTGAGCAGTTCCATCGTAAGTAACACTAGATAGGGTAGGAACAGCAATTTCTGTATAAATAATTACCGTAAAGGCATGCTCTCGTCTTGTGGCATCATCAGAAATATTAACCAAAGGACGATGATTTGGTGCAGTAATTTGATAATACACGGTATAGGTATCTGGTGTACGAGGTCCAACCAGAGAAATATGGGTACCAGCATTCACATCATTAAATTCATTTTCGGTATAATAATTTAGGTTACGCATTCTATATAAGTTAAAGCTAATCTCTGCATCCCCATAAAATTCATCATACTTTTTTCCAACCCAAATATTCCCCATAATACTTCTACGATTTACACTTACCAGAGTTACATTAGGAATAAAAGCTGTATCTCCAGTTCCAAAAAACTGAGCTAAGCTATGTCCGTTCGCATCCTTCTGCTCTAAATAAGTAAAGCTGGTTCCTTTAATTTCACTTTCATTTGTGAAGATGAGCGGTGCTTCTTCAACTGTAAATCGCAGCAAGCGAGAAAATCCACGATATAAAACATTGGAATCTGTACCCTTACTATGGTCTGACCCATCCCACCAATGAACATGGGGGCCTACGACAACATCAGCAACCACACAGGATAACTCATAGTCTCCAGCAGGCATCGTTTTATTGATATATTTGTTAAAATCCTTACGATTAAAGGAATAACCAATACTATGTCTAACGCCATTTACGATATAGGTTAAATTGAATGTAAAAAGTCCTTCAACAATTTCTCCCTCATCACCATGCTCTAGACGAGGAGCGTCAATCGTGATATCCTCACCATAGGTCCAGCTTGGGATACTATACTCCACCTGCTGCTTCTGAGCAATACTTTCCTGCTCATCAAGCATACCATTTTCGAGTTTTAAAATATACCACGTCTTCTCTACTGTCGCAGTTTTACCGTCCTCAGAAATAGTAATAACTAAACCACGAGCCTTTGCATCTGTGGCAAGTCCAGTCGTAAAGGAAAAGTTATTTTTGGCGGTAAGTATAGCACGAGCAACGTAAATTCCAACCTCACTCGCAGTACGTACATATGCACTATCTGTATCATAATACACGTCATAATAATCATTGTTCCGTAGAATAGAAATCGTCATTGGAATTGGTGTACCACTAGCAATAGGAGTTCCAGTGCCATAGTTTTCTCTATAGCGTGCAAAGGATTGTTCCACAATTCTTCTTTCTCCACCACTGACTGGCAAGCCGTTTTCATATTTCATACCATAATAAGGAACTTCTTGAAAATTTTCATAATATATATAAATATCTCCAGAACGTAAGGAGGTCGTCCTACGAATCTTTTCGGTCCATGAAACCTCCCAATGTAAGTTATCATAGTTATTCAAATCAATATCCTGAGGCTTGATTTCCAACAAAATTTCCTTATTAGAAAAGGAATAATTCTTAGCATCCACAGCAGTTTGATCTATGGAAATAATGTAATAGCCTGATTCATGAAGCACACTAGTATCAGCCCATTCATCTTCAGAGGTTGCCCGGTATTTCGCAGTCAAGCAATACCCAAGCAAATAATCTCCGCTATTTCTATCCGTCACCCAGATTGGATCCGTAGAGGATACAGATACGGTATAGCCACTCTCCGAGAACTTAGCCTCATAGACAGCCTCTGTTCTTTTCACAACCTCAGAGCCTAACGCATCATTATTCATAAAATTCCAAATCGGTGTTACACTTCTCGGTAAAACTGTCAAGGTAAATGTATGAGTCCCAGTTGGAAGTTCCCATTCATACAAGGAATCATCCTTTAGCCCTACAGTAACTGTATAATCTCCAGCAGCAATATAGCCACCACTAGATGCTTTAAAATCAGCAGATACAAATTCATAGGGACTATCCACTCCAAAATCACCTGTCCAGGTGGAAAGAAGCTCTCCATAGGTTACTATTTTATCTGAAGGATTTGCAACTATGGTCTTTTCACCAGCTCTCGCCATTGGTAGATTTGTTTTACTTTCAGACACTACATTCGAAGATAATTCTAGTTTATTATCTTCAGCTTCTACTCTGGTATTTTCACTCGTTGAATTCCAAAACTGACCTAAAATTGGGAAACAAAAAAGAAAAACCAATACTACTAAAAAACTCATTTTTCGATGTTTTTTTGCGATAAGCATCATAGGTACAACTCCTTTACTTTCAAATATTGACAAAAAATTGCCTACTGAAACAATTTTACTCCACTCACTAGTGAGTGTCAACAGAAATTCTCTGGTTATTTTAAAATATTTTCATGAAAATGCTTAACAATGACAGCTCCTAACCCTATGAAAGTTTTCTTTTCATTGAATTGGAATTTTTTAACATTTTTTTAAAAAAATAATATGCTTAAATCCTAAGATTCAACATAATAAAAAAATGCTTGTCAGCAATTTTCTTTTGCTAAACAAGCACTTCATTTTTTCTGTTATTTTCACTCCATCCAGCTGGGGTCATTGGGGTTCTTCTGGAATTTTAGCACTTTAGAAATATCCTCTTTAGAGATATACTCCTCCTCTGCTGCAACTCTTACTAAGGTTTCAAAATTTGATAAGGAATGATTTATCACATTGGCATTTTTCAAACGAATCAGCCCCTTTTCTAAGCCATAGGTAAAGATAGAAGCTATCCCCAAAACATTCGCCCCTGCCTCTTTCAATATATCTACAACCTCTAAAGACGAACCAGCGGTAGAAATCAAATCCTCTATTACAACAACATTTTTTCCAACGGGTACAACTCCCTCAATTTGATTACCACGACCATGATCCTTTGCACCTGCTCTTACATATCCCATTGGAAGCTTAAGAAGCTCTGAAACGTAGGCAGCATGGGCAATTCCAGCTGTAGATGTACCCATGATTACTTCTACGGTTGGATAATACTTTCTTACCAAATCCGCCAAGCCCTCTTCAATGATTTTTCTCGTATCCACATAGGACAAGGTCAAACGATTATCACAATAGATTGGTGATTTTATCCCAGAGGCCCAGGTGAAGGGCTCATTTGGTTTTAAAAACACAGCTTTTATTTTCAATAATTCTTTAGCAACAATTTCTTCAAGCTTTTCCATTTTAACAAAACTCCTTTACACAACGATGATATGCAGCAACAGGATCCTCAGCAGCTGTAATAGAGCGGCCAACAACGATATAGGTTGCTCCTAATTCTTTGGCATAGGCTGGTGTTGCAACTCGCTTCTGATCATTTTTGGAATCCTCCGCAAAGCGGATACCTGGAGTGACAGAAATCAAACCCATCTCTTTGAGGATTGGCGCCTCCAAGGCAGAGCATACTACACCTGATAAGCCCGCTTCCTTCGCATTTTGAGCATAGGTTTTTACCACCTCTAAAAGAGGCTTTTCTATTAGTAGCTCATGCTCTAAGATCTCTTGAGATATGGAGGTAAGCTGAGTAACAGCAATCAGCTTTGTTTTCTTGCCAGCCTCTACACTATCTAGCCCTCTTCTAGCAGCACGCATCATTTCAATTCCTCCAGCTGCATGGACATTTGTTATTTCTACGCCAAGAGAAGCAATATTACGCATCGCCTTCTCCACCGTATTAGGAATATCATGAAGCTTTAAATCTAAGAAGATTTGACACCCCGCCTCCTTCAATTTTTTTACTAGGCTAGGGCCTTCCTTATAAAATAGCTCCATTCCAATCTTAATAAATGGGCTCTCCTTCGAAAAAGGCTTTAAAAATTCAAATAGCTCCTCCTGATTTTTAAAATCACAAGCAATAATTACATCTCTTTTCATTCTGCTTTCTTAATTATCCTTTCTAAATTTTCTATTTGAAGTTCCTGCATCACCTTAGGCAAATCCTCGATAATTTCCTTACACGCCAAAGGATTTACTAAATTAGCAGCACCTACCATGACTAGGCTAGCCCCCGCATATAGCATCTCAATCACATCGTAGGCAGTAGTTACACCACCCATCCCTATGACAGGAATAGAGACACTATGAGCTACATCATAGACCATCCTTACCGCAATAGGATAAATCCCTGGCCCACTATAGCCCCCCTTTTTAATGGATAGGATGGGCTTTCCAGTTTTTAAATGAATGCGCATACCCAGCATAGTATTGATTAAACTGATGGCATCTGCCCCTGCCCGCTCTACAGCCTTTGCCAAGCCTACTATATCTGTCACATTAGGAGACAGCTTTACTATCAAAGGCTTTTTAGAAACGGTTTTAACCTCTCGAACCAACTCTTCTGCAACCTTCTCATCGGTTCCAAAGGCCATTCCGCCCTCCTTGACATTAGGACAGGAGATATTTAATTCTATAGCAAAAATCTTATCACAGGTATTCATCACCTTGACTGTATTTACATAATCTGCTATGCTGTGCCCTCCAACATTGGCAATGACTAAATCCTCATACACCTTAGATAGCTTAGGGATTTCTTCATGAACTACTTGATGAACGCCTGGATTTTGGAGACCAATCGCATTGAGTAAACCACTTGGACATTCCGCAATTCTTGGAAGAGGATTTCCATATCTTGGCTCAAAGGTTGTTCCCTTTAAGGAAATGCTTCCTAAAATATTCAAATCAAATAGCTCACTAAATTCATAGCCAAAGCCAAAGGTTCCAGAGGCAGGAATGACTGGATTTTTAAATTTTTTACCTAAGAAATTAATTTCTGTATTCATTCAAAAAGCACCTCACTTGCTTCAAAAACAGGACCTTCCTTACAAACACGCTTTGGACCAGTAGTCGTCTTTATCGAGCAACCCATACATGCCCCAAAGCCACAGCCCATTCTTGCTTCTAAGGATAAACATCCCTTAGCATTAAATTCCTTTAAATTCTTCAAAAAAACTTGAGGCCCACAGGCATAATAATAGTCAAAATCTAGAGGATGACTCTTCAAATAATCGATGGGATTTCCTTTAAAGCCATAGGACCCATCCTCTGTACAAAACTGGACCTCTCCTAGCCTGCAAAGCTCGGAAATCAACACCAAATCTTCCTTTTTGGCTGCTCCGTAAACAATGATAGGCCTTATTCCTTTTGCCAAAAAACGCTCTGCTAAGTCCAGCATAGGAGCAATTCCAATCCCTCCAGCAAGCAATAACGGCTTTTGAGCCTTGTTTATATCAAAGCCATTGCCAAGACCTACCAAACAATCCAGTCTGGTTCCTACAGGATACTCAGCCATTTCCTTTGTTCCCTGACCTAATATCTTCACAAGAATTTCTAACCGATTTTGATGAACTCTACATACCGAAAATGGTCTTCTAAGATAATGAATCGGAAGCTCCAATTCCACAAATTCTCCTGGATTTTTTATAGCACTAAAGTCTCCTTTAAGCTCCATTAGGAAAATATTTTCTCCAACTTTTTCATTTCGTACAACCTCAACAATTTCCCTTTTCACATTATTCCTCCTGATCTATTACCGAAACCTTCATTGTGATTTCCTCTAAAACATTCAATAACACCTTTACCGTATCTAAGCAGGTAAACACTGGAACATTATTGTCAATGGCCGCTCTTCTAATAATCTTACCATCTGCTAGAGAATCCTTCTCTCCTGAGGTATTGATTACGTAGGTCACATACCCCTTTTTGATAGACTCCAATATCTCTTCTGAGCCTTCCGATATCTTCTTCTTTATTCTAGTTTTTATACCATGAGACTTTAAAAATTTGGCAGTTCCCTTCGTGGCCTCAATGTTAAATCCCAAATCATAGAATCGTTGAATGAGAGGAAGAGCTAGCTCCTTATCCTTATCGGATATCGTAGCAAGAATACTTCCATAGTTGGATACCCGAAGTCCAGAGGCTCTTAAGGACTTATATAATGCACGGTTTAAGGAGTAATCGTAGCCAATCGCCTCTCCTGTAGATTTCATTTCAGGAGATAAAACCACATCCATACCTGAAATCTTACTGAAGGAAAAGGTAGGAGATTTCACATACCAGCGCTTTCGGTTTTTCGCTAAGCCTATATAGCCTAAATCCTTAAGCTTAGCACCTAGCATGACCTTTGTGGCAAGGTTGGCGATGGGAATTCCAGTCGATTTCGCTAAAAAAGGTACTGTCCGACTTGATCTTGGGTTCACCTCAATGATATAGACCTTTCCCATAGAATCCACGATAAACTGAATATTATATAAACCTATCATTTTAAGCTTAAGTCCGATTCTAGTTGTATAATCCACAATCGTAGCCTTGACCTCCTCTGTAAGAGAATACGGTGGGTAAACACTCATAGAATCTCCACTATGAACCCCTGTTCTTTCGATGTGCTCCATAATGCCAGGAAGGAATACATCCTCTCCATCACAGATGGCATCCACCTCACATTCCTGACCAGAAATGTATCTATCCACTAGAATTGGATGCTCCCGATCATAGGCAAGGGCCTCTTTCACTCTGTCTATTAGGACCTTTTCCTCATAGACGATATGCATCATTCTTCCCCCTAAAACAAAGGATGGACGAACGAGCACAGGATAACCAATTTCCTTTACAGCATGAAGAGCCTCCTCTACACTATATACACCGACTCCCTTTGGCATTGGAATTTCAATTTCTCTCATCGCCTGTTCAAAGAGTTCTCTATCCTCTGCTAAATCAATACTTTTAGAAGAGGAGCCAAAGATTTTAACCCCCTCCTTAGAAAGCTTTGAGGCCAAATTGATGGCAGTTTGACCACCTAAAGCCACGATGACGCCCTCAGGCTGTTCAAAGTCAATTACATTCATTACATCCTCAAAGGTCAGAGGTTCAAAATAAAGCTTATCCGAAATCGTATAATCGGTGGATACTGTTTCAGGATTATTATTTATAATGATGGCCTCATAGCCAGCCTCGATGATGCCCCAAATGGCATGAACTGTGGTATAGTCAAACTCCACTCCCTGACCAATCCGAATTGGACCAGAGCCTAAAACTATGATTTTCTTCTTTTCACTTCGAATGGATTCATTTTCCTGTTCATAGGTAGAATAAAAATAAGGGACATAGGATTCAAACTCAGAAGCACAGGTATCAATCATTTTATAGACAGGATATATGCTGTTTTTCTTGCGGAAGGCATAGATTTCTTGAGGTGTCGTGTCATAGCATCTAGCAAGGTAGGAATCTGCAAAGCCATTTCTTTTGGCCTGAAGAAATACCTCCTTATCCCAAGGATGAAGCAATACCTGCTGTTCTAGATCGAGAATTTTTTGAATTTTTTCGAGGAAGAACCGGTCTATTTTTGTTAAAAAATATAATTCATCTATCGTAGCGCCTTTACGAAGAGCCTCCGCTAAAGCATAAATTCTTTCATCTGTATGAAGGCCGATAAACTCCATAATTTCCTCTAAAGGCTTCTCCTTCAAGAAGGAAAGCTCTAAATGGTCTACCCTATTTTCTAAGGAACGCACTGCCTTTAAAAGAGATTCCTCAAAATTCCTGCCAATGCTCATGACCTCTCCTGTTGCCTTCATCTGAGTAGAAAGACTGCGGTTCGCATCTGCAAATTTATCGAAGGGAAACCGAGGAATCTTTGTGACAACATAATCTAAAGTTGGCTCAAAGCTGGCTAGTGTATTTGCAATCCTGATTTCGTCTAGTCGTAATCCACAGGCTATTTTTGCAGAAACTCTAGCAATCGGATATCCAGAAGCCTTTGATGCTAAGGCCGAGGACCGAGATACTCTAGGATTTACTTCAATTACATAGTATTTAAAGGAATATGGGTCTAGAGAAAACTGAACATTGCAGCCTCCCTCTATTTTCAAAGCCCGAATGATATTTAAGGCCGAATTTCTCAGCATTTGATATTCCTTATTTGTCAGTGTCTGACTTGGTGCTACAACGATACTATCTCCCGTATGAATTCCTACAGGATCCACATTTTCCATATTACATACTACAATGGCTGTATCATTCTTATCTCTTAAAACCTCATATTCAATTTCTTTAAAGCCCTTGATGGACTTCTCTACCAGCACCTGAGTAACTGGGGAAAGCTTTAAGGCATTTTTAGCAAGAGGAATCAGCTCCTCCTCATCCTCTGCAAAGCCACCACCTGTACCACCTAGAGTGAAGGCAGGACGTAAAATCACAGGATAGCCAATCTCCTTAGCCGCCAAAATGGTTTCCTCTAATGTGGTAGCTGTCTTAGATTCTAAAATAGGCTCTCCAATGGATTCACAAAGCTTTTTAAAAAGCTCTCTATCCTCCGCTTGATCAATTGCCTCAAAGCTAGTACCTAAAAGCTCTACCTTACATTCATCTAAAATTCCCTTGGTGTAAAGCTGCATCCCCAAATTTAGTCCTGTTTGCCCCCCAATGGAGCACAACAATCCATCAGGCCGTTCATAACGCAAAATTTTAGCTACATGCTCTAAATCTAGGGGTTCCATATAGATTTTATCGGCAATCTTGGTATCTGTCATGATGGTTGCCGGATTGGAGTTTACTAGGATTACCTGATAGCCCTCCTCCTTTAAGGCAAGACACGCCTGCGTTCCAGCATAGTCAAATTCTGCACCCTGACCAATCACAATCGGCCCGGAGCCTATCACCATTATTTTCTTAAGATCTGTTCTTTTTGGCATACATCTTCTCCTTGTTGGCTTTCATTTGTTCAATAAACCTATTAAATATATAGCTACTATCCTCTGGACCAGCAGCGGATTCTGGATGATACTGAACAGAAATCACTCTGTTTTTTTCATCTGCCATCCCCTCTGCTTCTCCATCTAACAAATTGATGTGGGTGAGTCTTAAACCCGTATGTTCTAAGCTTTTTCCATCAATTGCGAAGGAATGATTCTGGCTTGTAATTTCCACCTGATCTGTATCTAAATCCTTCACTGGATGATTTCCACCACGATGTCCAAATTTCATTTTGTAGGTTTTTGCCCCATAGGCTAAACCAATCAGCTGATGCCCTAAGCAGATTCCCAAGATAGGAAGCGTTCCCTTCACCTCTTGAATCAAGGAGACGACCTCCCCTACATCTTCCGGGTCCCCTGGCCCATTAGATAGAAATAACCCATCCGGCTTATATTTATAGATGACCTCCTTAGGGGTATTATAGGGAACGACAATCACATTACAGCCACAGGCGTTTAATTTACGAATGATGTTCAGCTTTACTCCACAATCCACCGCAACTACAGTGTATAAGGGATTGGCAGTACGAGAATACCAAATCTTTTTAGAGGAAACTTTGGAGACCTGATCTTTAGGAAGCGTATAGCGCTTAAGAAGCTCCATACATTCCTCCATTGGCTTATCTAAATCACAGATGAGCGCCTTCATTGCTCCCTGCTTGCGGATGATACGAACCAGCTGTCTTGTATCCACCTCAGCCAAACCCACAACATGATTTTCCTCCATCACTTCTCCTAAGGTTCTTGTATAACGGAAATTAGAAGGAAGGTCGTTGTATTCCCGAACGATGAAGCCTGACATAAAGATGCCCTTAGATTCATAATCTTCATCTGCTAAGCCATAATTTCCAATCAAGGGGTAGGACATGCAGACCATTTGATCACAATAGGATGGATCAGAAAGAATTTCCTGATACCCAACCATAGAGGTATTAAACACTAGCTCTGCTAGCTTATCCTCCATACTTCCAAAGCCGATTCCTTCAAAGACTTGTCCATCCTCTAATACCAATTTTCTTTTCATTTCTCTTCCCTCCAAACCACCTTACCATTTACTAAGGTATATCTAGGAAATCCTGTAAGGACTTGACCAATAAATGGACTGTTCTTCCCTAAGGATTTAATTTCTTCCTTTGTATAGACTCTATGCTTTTTTATATCTAAAACGGCAATATCGGCAGGATAACCAACCTCTAAGCGCCGAACAGGCAATCCAAATAGCTCCATCGGCTTATAGACTAACCAGTCTAAGAATTTGCTTAAGGGAGCAAGGTTTGTTTCAATAAAGTTCGTATAAATTAGAGGTACCATCGTTTCTAGTCCAATGATTCCATTTGGGCACTTCTCATAGGGTCTTTTCTTTTCCTCTTCACTATGAGGCGCATGGTCAGAGGCGATAAGGGAGGCTGTCCCATCTAATAAAGCCTCTACAGTTGCCAGACGGTCCTTTTCTGCACGCAAGGGTGGATTCATCTTCCAGTTTCCATCCTGAATCATTTCCTCATTTAACAACAGGTGATGAGGAGAAACCTCACAGGTAATATTAGAATATCCCTGCTGATGCGCCTGCCGAACTGCCTGAAAAGATTCTGCGGTAGAAAGATGACAGAAATGATAACGACATCCGATTTCCTTAGCTAGCTCTATTTCTCTTCGAACAGCCACATATTCTCCTGCTGGCTTTTTGGAATCTACCAAATCCTCGGCATGAGAGGCGATCACCACATTATGCTTTTTTGCAATTAGCATCGCCTCTTTTAAAAGGCCTATATTGTTCACACCGATTCCATCATCACTGATGGCATAAACTCTTTTACAGAGCTCCTCTAACTCTGCAAGCTCCTTTCCCATTTCTTTTTTAGAAAGAGCACAGTAAGGATAGACCTGTACTAAAGCATTCTTCTTTAGCAGCTCCTGCTCTACCTCTAGATTTGCAATGCTGTCTGGAACTGGATTTAAATTTGCCATTGCCAGTAAAGTGGTTATTCCACCCTTGGCTGCAGACATAGTTCCTGTTTCTATGGTTTCCTTGTAGGAAAAGCCGGGCTCTCTTAAATGAACATGCACATCGATAGCTCCTGGTATAATCAGGCAATCTGCAGCATCCAATATCTCATCCTCTTCTTCAATAGAATCCAATATCCTTACGATGCTACCATCCTTGATTTGAATATCCTTCTTTATTAAATTATTCTGTTCAATGATCCATCCATGCTTTAAAATCATAATTTACCATCCAGTACCATAGATAGCACAGCCATCCGAATATAAACTCCATTGGTCATTTGCTGAAAGATTCTACTCTTGGAGCATTCCACAACCGCATCGGCAATTTCCACACCTCGATTGACTGGGGCAGGATGCATAAATATCGCATTTTCTTTCATATTCTTCACTCTTTCTAGGGTTAATCCATACCTTTGATGATATTCCTCTACACTAAGTGACATTTCCTTTTGATGACGCTCAAACTGTACCCTCAGCAGCATCACAACATCACAGGTAGTCAAGGCTTCCTCTAGGGAAAGGTAGGCTGCAGACCCATCATTATATTCAGCAGGCCCTGAGATAAAAACCTTCATCCCTAATCTTTGCATAACCTCTATATTAGTATGTGCAACTCTCGAGTGAGATATATCCCCTACAATACAGCATTTCAAGCCTTCAAAGGTATGAAACTCCTCATAAATGGTCATCAAATCCAATAACGACTGGGTTGGATGATTAGCCTTGCCATCTCCTCCGTTGAAGATTGGAATTTGGATTCCCTCAAGTTCCTTGAAATATTCATCCTGAGCATGACGGATGACTACCCCATCCATTCCCAAGGCCTCAAAGGTCTTCACCGTATCATATAGGCTTTCTCCTTTCGCCAAGGATGAAATTGCCGTATTAAAATCAATCGGCTGAATACCTAAATTCACCATGGCCGTTATAAAGGAATAATGGGTTCGAGTTGAATTTTCAAAAAAAAGAGTTGCCATCTTCTTATTTTTATAAGAGACACTCAACCCTTGTTTAAACTGTAATGCATATTCAATGATTTCTAAAATTTTTTCCGTACTCAACTGTCGAAGAGTCAATAAACCTTTCATACCTACTACCTCCAAAAAAAATAGTTTCCTAATCCAAAAGGACTAGAAAACTAGTAGGTACAAAACATCTATATCAAACTGGTATTCTTGTTAGCCTCTCTGGACTATCTTAAAGCTTCTTTAGTATAATAGCACACCTGTTCTTATTTTTCAATAGATAAATCATATTTATGCAAAAAACAATTCTTTTATAAATTTTCTTCTTTTGATTTTCCCATAAACTCTAAAAGAGCCTCATACTTATCTCTTGCATCCTGATAGCCTAGCTGATAAAGCTCCTCTAGCTTAGCCTTGTCTGACTCTAATCTGCTAATCTCTAGGCTCTTAGATGGTCTAAGAATAAACACATTTTTATCCTTTTCAATAAGCTTCATCGTATGGTTATAGACGATGTGTCTATGCTCAATAGCCCGCAACAGCTTTGGATATTTATGGTACTTAAGCTTCATTGCCTGCAATAACAGGCTATTTTGCTTAGCACAGAGATATCCCTCTGGCTTGGTGGAAATAACGACACAGCGTCTTGCATTTCTCTTTGCCTCCACATAAGGAATAGGGTCGGCAAGACCTCCATCTAAATAGCCCTTTCCATCTAGCTGCTGTATCTCAGCTAGCATAGGAAGGCTTGAGGAAGCACATACATAATCGATATCCTCATGAAAGTCAGAACAGAGATGATACTCAGCAGTTCCAGTTTCTACATTGGTTACTGTTGCATAAAGCTTACAGGGATTTTGATGGGCTGCCTCATAGTCAAACGGAATCAGCTCATCAGGAAGCCTGCGGTAAATAAATTCCTTATTAAAATAATTTCCTGTCTTGGTCAGACTTCTTTTTGATGCATAATTGGGATCTCCCAAATAATCCACCATCGCATGGTACCCTCTGCCCTTCTGCTTAGAAACAAAGCTAGAGCCTGTACACGCTCCTGCCGAAACACCATAGACAGCTGTAAACTCAAGCTTCTGTTCTAGGAAAAAATCCAGAACTCCAGCCGTGTAGACTCCCTTCATTCCTCCACCCTCTAAAACCAGATGAATGCGGTCCTGAATCACTCTTTCATGAATCCAAAGAATGATGTGTCTTGCAATCAAAAGTCCAGCAACGCTAGGAACAAACGACACAGAGGCGATGAATTCCTTAGATTCTACTGGCTCCTCGGTAGAAAATAATACATCAAAATGGGATATTCCCTCCTTTTTTGTCTCCAATCTTAAACGCTTGGCCAAAGGACAAACGGAGGTTTTCGAGATATCCTTAATCTGGAATTTCATAGGGTCCAGCTTATTGCCTGTCCCACAACAGGAAAGAATGGGAACTCCAAATTCCTTTGACCTACGTAGGATGGCTAGCTTTCCCTTTAAATCGTCAATGCAATCCGCCACATAGGTAAAACTAGAAAAATCTATCTCCTTAACAGATAAATCATCTATCCGAACAAGAGAAACATGGACAACCGCCTTTGGATTTATATCTAATATCCGACGCTTCATAACCTCTGCTTTATATTGACCTAAAGTAGATTCAGAGGCTATAATCTGGCGATTTTTATTACTAGAATTTACCTTGTCATAATCATATAGACTAAATTCTCCAATTCCCTGTCTAGCTAAGGCTTCTACGACAAAACCTCCAACACCGCCAATCCCAAAAACGGCAATATGGCTATTTGCCAGCTCCTTTATCGTCTCTTCTCCCAATAAAGGAAGAGAACGTTCCTCCATAGAATCTACCTCCTTACTTTAATAGTTTTTCTAATTCGCTCGTTAATTCATCTAATCTTTCTACCACAGAAAGGAATGCATCTGGCTTAGTTAAATCAATTCCAGATGTCTTTACAATTTCAATTGGATAAGCAGAGCCACCCATAGAAAGCATTTTAATATAGTCCTTTAAGCTTTCTGGATTTTTCTTTACATTTTCATAGATTGCCATGCTTGCCGCAAAGCTGGTTGCATACTGATAAACATAAAATGGCGTATGGAAGAAATGAGGAATATATGCCCAAACATTATTTTTATAAGGCTCTTCCTTTAAATCAATTCCATAATAGGTAAGATAAAGCTCCTCCATAATCCTTTCTAGTTCTTCTGCAGTCACAGGAATTCTTTGTTCCACAAGCTCATGTGCCAGCTTTTCATAATTCGCAAATAAGGTCTGACGATAGAAGGTTGAAACAATATTGTCGATTGCGCGTTGTAGCACGACAATTTTCTCCTCCTTAGAAGTAGAGTGCTGCATAATATAATCTAAAAATAACTGCTCATTAAAGGTAGAAGCAATTTCTGCCACAAATATCGTATAATTTGCATTCAGCATATCCTGTGTTTCATTCGCATAAAGAGAGTGAATAGAATGTCCTGCCTCATGGGCAATCGTAAATGCACTATCTAGGTTGTCATTGTGGTTTAAAAGGATAAAGGAACCTTCCTTATATAGGGAGGTAGAATAAGCTCCTGTTCGTTTACCATCCGTAGTATACACAGATACACGTCCAGACTCTAAAGCTCTACAGGCATGCTGGTAATAGTCCTCTCCTAAGCTTCTACAAGCATCTAAAACCATAGTCTTAGAAGCCTCGTAGGTATATTCCTTATCACTCTTGGCAAAATCTAAAAAGCGGTCATAGGTATGATAGGTCTTTAAGCCAAAGAATTCTTTTCTTAATGCACAATATCTTTTTAATGGCTCTGTATGTTCTCTTGCAGTCTGAATCAAAGATTCAAATACTTCTGTAGGAATTGCATTTCCATACAGATGACTTTCCAAAATAGAACCAAAGCCTCGACTCTTCACCTCTGCAAGCTCTGACTGCATAATCCCATCATAGATTCCAGCAAAGGTATTTTTATGTGCCTCATAAAATTTAAAGATTGCCTCAAAAACAATTCTTCTATCCTCTTGGTTTTCTAAGATGCCTAAATAATACTGAAAGTTTGATTCAT
>UQGR01000036.1 GCA_900540705.1 uncultured Mollicutes bacterium | reverse complement strand
TAGTGTTACTATTTTAGCTCCATTTTGTTGCAATTCTTCTACATCTTTTTCTTCTAATCCGCCTTCTGGGCCAATTACAACAGCTATCTTGATTTCTGATTTTGCTTTTAACATTTCTTTTATTGATTTTAATTCTTTTTTTGCATAAAATCAATACTAGAGTTTACATTTTGTAGATTTATAGTTTGTTTTATAGGAGTGAATCTTAAGATGGTTGATTTAGAGTTTTATAATAATTTGACCGACACAACAAAAATATTGATATCTTTAAGCATTATGCTACTTGCAGGATTTTTAATGACGCGTATTACTAAGCTTTTAAAGCTTCCCAATGTGAGTGGATATATTATAGGGGGAATTTTGATTGGGCCTTATTGTCTAAAGCTTGTATCTGAAGATATCATTCTACATATGGATTTTGTGAGCGATATCGCCTTAAGCTTTATTGCCTTTGGAGTTGGTAAATTTTTTAAAAAGGAGGTTTTAAAAAAGGCAGGTAGTAAGGTTATCATCATAACCTTGTTTGAAGCTTTGATGGCTATGCTGTTAATTACACTTTCAATGCACTTTATTTTTAAGATGAGCTGGAATTTCTCTTTGCTTTTGGGGGCAATTGCTTCGGCAACAGCTCCAGCCTCTACTATGATGACCATTAAGCAGTATAAGGCAAAGGGAGAATTTGTGGATGTCCTCTTACAGGTGGTAGCCTTAGATGATATTGTCTGCCTATTAGCCTTTAGTATTGCAACCTCCATAGCTTCGGCTAATGATGGCTCTTTTCAAATATTAGATGTTCTTAAGCCAATTGGATTTAACATATTAGCTATAGGAATTGGCATAATTCTTGCCATCCTATTAAGACTGATTTTAAATCCTAAAAGAAGTAAAGAAAATCGATTAATTCTAGTTATTATGGCTTTGTTATCCCTATGTGGAATTTGCTCCGCCATAGAGGTATCTCCGCTATTATGCTGTATGATTTTTAGTACGGTTTATGTGAACATCACAGATGATACCTATCTATTCCACCAAATTGACAACTTTACTCCTCCTATTATGCTGTTATTCTTTGTCCTGTCTGGAATGAAATTAAATCTAAATACTTTGGTAAGTGTAGGTGTAATTGGCGTTAGCTATTTTTTCATTCGAATTATAGGAAAATATCTTGGTTCTTATTTGGGATGTTTAATTACAAAGGAGCATAAGGATATTCGTTATAATCTAGGCTTAGCTTTAATACCTCAGGCTGGAGTGGCCATTGGGTTATCCGTTTTAGGCCAAAGACTTTTACCAGCAGAGCTTGGAAATCTACTCTCCACCATTATCCTGTCCTCCTCTGTTTTATATGAATTTGTTGGTCCTTCTTGCGCAAAGGCTTCCCTATTTTTATCCCACTCCATCGAATGGGAAAAGAAGAAAAGATGTACAACTGAGGTCATCCATGAGGAACAGAGTGAGCGGTTAAAGGAGTTAGTAGAATCCCAGCAGGAGGTTTTGTCAGGCTCTGTTGAAAGCTCTGAGGAAAGTAGGAAAGCTTTGGAACAAAGTGCCACAGACCCTGTTAATTTGTCAGAAAAAATCATTACTTAGAAGGATGGGAATATTTGCTTCTTAATCAAAAACAAATTAAGGAATGTAGAAGAAAAATAAGAAATGAATAATTTATAGATTTTATCTTTAAAAAAGCATATTAATTCTTTTTATTCCTAGTAAAATATGGTAAAATAATTCTGGGTAGAGATAAGGCTTATAAAATAGCCTTTTTATCTTTTTAAGTTGTAGATTGCAAAAATTTAAATAGATTTAGGAGGCAGAATTATGGAGTTCGTATCTTTTCAAAATGTTACAAAAAAATATGTTGCAGGAAGTCAGGAAATTATAGCCAATGATCAAATTAGCTTTGAAATTAAGGACAAGGAATTTTGTGTGATTGTTGGCCCCTCTGGAGCTGGAAAAACTACAGTTTTAAACCTTTTGGGTGGAATGGAAAGCTGTGATGAGGGAACCATTCTAGTCGATGGCCAGGAAATTAGTAAAATGAACGACAAAGAGCTGACCAACTACCGTAGATATGATGTAGGCTTTGTATTTCAATTCTATAATTTAATGCCGAATTTAACGGCACTAGAGAATTTGGAAATTGCCGTTGAAATCTGTAAAAATCCCTTAGACCCAAAGACTATATTGGAATCCGTCGGCTTACAGGAACGGATGAATAATTTTCCAGCTCAGCTTTCTGGTGGTGAACAACAAAGAGTAAGTATCGCTCGAGCGATTGCGAAGAATCCAAAGATTTTATTATGTGATGAACCTACAGGAGCTTTAGATTATTTAACGGGAAAAAGTATTTTAAAGCTTTTACATGACACCTGTAGAACTCAATCTAAAACAGTGATTGTAATTACCCATAATGCGGCTCTAACGAAGATGGCTGACCATGTAATACGAGTGAAAAATGGAAAGGTTGTAGAGGAATATTACAATGAGCAGCCAATGCCGATTGAAGAGATTGAGTGGTGATTTTAATGAAAAAAACCTTCATAAAAACCATTTTTAGAGATTTTAAAAAAAATTTATCTCGCTTTATAGCAATTATAGCTATAGTAGCTCTCGGTGTTGGTTTTTTAATTGGATTATTGTCTGCCACACCTGATTTAAAGTATTCCTTAGATCGTTATTATGACGAACAAAATATGTACGATTTTTTAATAAAGAGCACACTTGGCTTTGAAGAAGAGGATATTCCTTCGTTAAAAAGCAGCTTGCCTGAGGCCGAGGAAGTTGAAGGCTATCAGGAATTAGATTATGTAACTAAATATGAGCATGTGGATGTAACTGCACGAGTGGTGGCTAAGGCAATGGATGCATCTATCAATCAAATCACTTTAAAATCTGGCAGACTTCCAGAAAATGAAAATGAATGTGTTGCTCAAAACTGGGGTATCTTTTTAGATAAGGATATTTTAGGTGAAAAAATTAAGATTGAGGATAAGGAGTATGAGGTTGTAGGTATTTGTGATTCCCCTCTTTACTATTATAAATTATTGGAGCCAACTACTATTGGAGATGGTAAGCTAGATTTTATTCTTTACTTAGATGCTCAATATATAGCGGACTATTATATTACAGATGTTGTAGTAACGGTCAAAGGGGCAAAGAAGTTAGATTCCTTTCAAAAGGAGTATTTTACCTGGATTAAATCTACTGAAGATAAATTAAATCAAGTTAAAGATTCCTTTCTAGAAAAAAGAATCACTCATTTAAAGGAAAATGCTATTGAAGAAGGATATGAGATAGCGTTAGAGGAGGCTAAAATAAAGACGATTGCTGAATTATCTAGTCGTTTTCCTAATCTTCCTCAAGAACAAATTTTGGCTATGGCTGACCAAATTTTAGCAGAGGAAAGCTTTAAAAAAGAAATTCTTTTACAGGTTACAGACCAGATGGAAGAAGAGTTTAAGGATTTAGATGCTAGATGGTATATTTTAAATCGTAAAAGTAACGCTAGCTATGTAGCTTTTGATGAAAATGCAAGTAAAGTAAATAAGGTTGCTGTTGTGTTTCCTTTCTTTTTCTTTTTTATCGCTGGGCTGATTGCTCTTACCTCCATTACTCGATTGGTTGGTGAGGATCGTAGTGCAATTGGTACCTTGAAATCCTTAGGCTACTCAAAGGGAAGTATTTTAAGAAAATATTTTTTCTATGCTTTTTTTGCTTGTCTATTTGGTTCTACCATTGGACTCTTTTTTGGAGTATACTTAATTCCGATGGTTATCTATATATGCTACAACACTTTATTTGTCATGCCAGTTGGACATTATGCTTGGAACTCTCTTTGGATATGTCTTTCCATACTATCTATGAGTCTAACGATTTTCATTGTAATGATTATTGTTTGCTTAAAGACCTTACGAGAAAAACCAAATGCGTTATTAGTTCCAAAAGCCCCAAAGGCTGGGAAGCGTATATTGCTAGAACGAATCGGTGTTATTTGGAAGCATTTGAAATTTAAACAAAAGTCTTCGATACGCAATGTGTTCCGATTTAAGAAAAATTTAATTATGATGGTTGTAGGAATTGGTGGATGTACAGGCTTGATGATGGTTGGTTTTGGGTTAAGAGATGCGATGGATTCTCTTTCTACGAAGCAGTATGAGGATATCATTCAGTATGATTTTATTTTAGAAGCAAGTGAGGACATCCAGCTTGATATGTTAACGGATAGTAGAACACTTCCCGTTTACATAGAAGAGGGAGAAGCGGTTTTGGATCAGGATTATAAGGTTACGATTCTTTATACTGATGCTGAGATTTTGAATTTTATGAATTTGCAGACTAAGGAATTTAAGGAAGATAGTGTAATAATTTCTCATCAGCTGTCTTCTAAACTGCATATGAAAAAGGGAAGTCAACTAGAGTTATCAGTCGATCAGGAGATAAGAAACTTTACAGTAAGCTCCTCCTTTGAAAGCTTAATAGGAAATTATGTAATTGTGCATAAGAGCCAAACCCATGCAAAACAAAGCTTTCATTTGATTAAATTAGGGGAACAGGATTTAGAAAGATATGATGACGTTGTTCAAGCATTATATAACTCTCCTAATATAAAGAAAGTAGAAGATTTATCCCAAAATAAGTTAATGTATGCTTCTATGACGGATAGCGTGGGAACTGTAATAGTTTTAATTATTTTATGTTCTGGAGCACTTGCTGTGATTGTCATCTATAACCTAACAAATATCAATGTCAATGAAAGAATACGTGAAATAGCTACCTTAAAGGTATTGGGATATCAAAGGGGAGAAGTTCAAAGCTATATTTTTAGAGAAATTATCTTTATGAGTATTTTAGGAATCTTATTTGGTTTTGTTTTAGGGCCAGTATTAAACTATTTTGTTATGGACCAAATTTCAAGTCCAGGACAATGCTTTCCAACGGGGCTGTCCTTCTTGCATTTCCTATATTCCTTTATTGTAACGTTACTATTTGTTTTTGTTGTCTTGCTATTGTTTATTCCTAAATTGAAAAAGATAAAAATGGTAGAATCTTTAAAATCTGTAGAATAGCTATTGCAATTCTTAGAAAGTATGGTATAATTTAAATGTAAAGAATGTTTTACATTTTTGTTTGAGAATTTAGTAGAATATTCAGTCATTGCAGGATATACTATTTTAAGCAGTTTTGAATATTTTCTTTCTTCCTATGGGTAACTTTTATATAAGTTACCCTTTTCCTTTCATATAATGAGGAAGTAAAAAGAATAGAGTTTTATTTTTTCTAATTTTGGTGTATAATATTCAAAGGGAAAAGAGGTTTTTAAAATGAAAATAGACATTATATCTGGCTTTTTAGGTGCTGGAAAAACTACATTTATTAAAAGACTTTTAAATACAGAATTAAAAAATGAAAAGGTCGTTTTAATTGAAAACGAGTTTGGAGAAGTTTCGGTAGATACAGATTTTTTATCTGATACAAACATTGATATAAAGGAACTATCTCAAGGTTGTATTTGTTGTAGCCTATTTGGAGATTTCTCTAAATCCTTAAATGAGGTGGTTGAGAAATTTCACCCAGACCGAATCATCATTGAACCTTCTGGAGTAGGAAAATTATCAGATATTATTGGGGCTGTCAATGAGGCTAATCTAGAGAATAACATTAACTCCTTAGTATGCTTGGTAGATGTAACAAAGGCCAAAGTATACACAAAGAATTTTGGAGAATTCTTTTTAGATCAAATTAAAACGGCACATACCATCATTCTTTCTAGAACAGATGTGGCGAAGGAAACAAAGGTTGCAGAGGCATTAGAAATTATACGTGAACAAAATCCTAATTGCATCTTAGTGACTACGCCTATTTCGGAATTAAATGATGAAGAACTTTTAAAAGCTTATGAAGGAGTGAAGGATACCTTTATACAGGATATGATAGAATCTATGCATCACCATCATGAGCATGAAGAAGAGTGCTGTGGGCATCACCATCATGAGCATGAAGAAGAATGCTGTGGACATCATCACCACGAGCATGAAGAAGAGTGCTGTGGACATCACCATCATGAGCATGAAGAAGAATGCTGTGGACATCACCATCACGAGCATGAGGAAGAGTGCTGCGGGCATCACCATCATGAGCATGAAGAAGAGTGCTGCGGGCATCACCATCACGAGCATGAGGAAGAGTGCTGCGGGCATCACCATCACGAGCATGAGGAAGAGTGTTGTGGGCATCATCACCATGAGCATGAAGAAGAGTGTTGTGGACATCACCACCACCATCATGCAGATGAAATTTTTAGTTCTATAGGATTTGAAACAGCTAAAAAATATGATTTGGAACAATTAAAATCTAATTTGGAGGCGATGGCTACAGGAGCTTATGGAGTTATTGTTCGTGCAAAGGGGATTGTTTGTACACAGGATTCTAAATGGGTTCAATTTAATTTGACTCCTGAAGAGGTGGAAGTTTTACCTTGTAATGCTCGTCCTATTGGAAAAGTTTGTGTGATTGGTTCAAAGATAGATGAAACTTTAATTAAAAATTTATTTTAGAGGAATAGTATATGGTAGAGGTTCCAATTTTTATTGTAAATGGTTTGTTGGATAGCGGAAAAACTTCATTGATTAAGGAAATTATCGAGAATAATGTCTCCTATCAGACTGGAAATACCTTATTGGTTATTTGTGAAGAAGGGGAGGTCGAATACGAGGATGATTGGCGAAATGAATTTAATGTTCATATTGCTTATGTTTCTTCTCAAGAAGAACTGACAAAAGAGTTTCTAATTTCCTTAGATGAACAATATACCCCAGGACAAATCGTACTTGAAATGAATAGCTTTTTTGATTTAGAACAGATAGAATTTCCCGAATATATGCCACTTTATCAACAGATTACATTGTTAGATGCATCTAAATTCGCTTTATATTTTACAAATATGAAGCAGATTATCAACAATTTAGTTAAATATTCCTCACTAGTTGTTTTTAATCGTTGTGATGGAGTTACGGAATTGGCAACCTTTAGAAGACAAATTAGGGCTTTAAATAAGGATTGTCAAATTGGCTTTGAGGGAAAAAATGGTCAGCTTACTTCCATGCTAGATGAGGATTTACCTTATGATATAACTAAGGATACCATTCTTCTAGAGGAAGAGGATTATCCGACTTGGTATATTGATGTGTTTGACAATTATGAAAAGTATTTAGGGAAAACCATTCGTTTTAAAAGCTTTGTTCGCGATATTCTTCCAGAGACTATTGTGATTGGGCGTAATGTAATGACCTGTTGCGAAAATGATATTCAGTTCTTAGGCTATGAGGTTATAGATGAAACGAGCAGTATGGTATCTATTGGTGATTGTATCTATTTGGATTGTGTGGTTACGCATGAGTATTCTAGCTTTGCGAAGGAAGAGGTTGTCATGCTTCATGCTAAAAAAATAGCTAAGCTTCCTAAGGAAGAGGAAAAAATATTATCTTTATAACAAAAAATAATTTTAGAATTGCACTACGATTTGAAAAAGTAGTGCTTTTTTGTTGTTTCTTAGCAGAAGATATGGATGTCAATTTATTTATTTTGTGGTATACTTATAAATGGTGATGAAAATGGAAAAATATTTTGATTCAGCTTCTAATGAGCAAACCATCCAGATTGGGCAAACATTAGGAAAATTTTTAAAGCCAGGAGATGTAGTTCTTTTAATTGGAGATTTATCTGCAGGAAAGACGACCATAACAAAAGGTATAGGTCAGGCGATAGGTGTGAAAAAAATAATTAACTCTCCAACCTTTACCATTGTTAAGGAATATCGAGGGAAATTTCCTTTATATCATCTGGATTTATACCGTTTAGATGGTTTAAACCAGGATTTTGATTTAGAGGAATATATAGAAGGAGATGGCCTTTGTGTGATAGAGTGGCCTTATCAGGTAAAAGAAATTCTTCCTAAGGATTATTTGGAAATATTTTTAGAGCGTTTAGATCAAAATAATCGAAGAATCAAAATATCATCTCATGGGAAGCGTTATGACGAGGTTATAGAAAAATTATGAAAACATTAATTTTAGATTCTGCAACAAATCTTTTATATACAGCATTACTTATAGATGACCAAATTGTTTTTGAGTCCTATGTAAAGGGAAAGAATGACCATGCAAGTGCCATTTTAGTGGAAGTAGAAAAGGCCTGCAAGAAAAAAAATATAGAGCTTAAGGAATTAGATAAGGTGATTGTAGGATATGGTCCAGGTTCCTACACAGGTGTACGTATGGCGGTTACTGTTGGTAAGATGATTACTACTATGGAGCCTAAGATAAAGCTTTATACGATATCTACACTCTTTCTAATGGCAAGTGGCTCTTCTGGAAAGGTTTTAGCCGAAATTGATGCAAGGAGAGGGAATTGCTTTGGATGTATTTTAGATATGTCAAATGGGTGCTATTTGATAAAAGAAGGATTAATAGAAAAGGAAAAGCTTAGAGAATCCTCCTTTGATGCTTATGTGAATGAAAATGAATTTCTAGTAAATCCTTTTGTGGTAGACCAACAGGCGGTTTTAGTGGAAGAGCCTAGAACTTTGGTTCCAAACTATTTAAGAGAAACAGAAGCGGAGCGTAATATCCATGCTTAGAAAATACAGCAAGCAAGATATTTCTACTATGGTTGAGCTTGAAAAAAATAATCTTGCTTCCTCTTTAGAAGAAGCTTATTATTTACAGGATTTAAATAATTCCTTGGCTAGACATTATGTGTGGGAGGAAGCTGGCAAGGTAATTGGCTTTATTTCCTCTGTATTTGATGGCTTTTCCTTAGAGATATTGAATTTTGTTATTGACAAGGCTTATCAGTCAAAGGGCTATGGGACTAAGCTTTTAGCTTCCTTTCTAGATGAACTAGTTCCTTATGGGTTAAATCATGTCTCCTTAGAGGTAAGGCAATCCAACACCAAGGCCATCGCACTATATCAGAAATTCGGATTTAAGACTATAAGAGTACGAAAGCAATATTATTCTAACTTAGAAGATGCTTATGTCATGCAAAAGCTTTATGATGATAAGAAGGATATGATAGAGCTAGAGGCCATATTGTTTTCTAAAAGAGAAGGAAGAAAATTTACAAGCGAATTTAAAGAACGATATTGTCTAAACTACTATGACCTTTTTGATTATCCCGTTTCCAACTTAGAAGCATTTCCTTTTACAGAATATGGTCTATTTCTTGCAAATTGGTTAGATGAACAGGTGTTTGAAGGATTTGATATTTCTTCTTGTGCACTCATGCATGTCAATGCTTATCATTTTCATAGTTTGGTTAAACAGAAGCATCCTGTTGTAGAAAACTATCTTTTAGATTATCAGGAATTCAACTACCACTCTAACATAGAATATGGAGAAGACTATGCACGGAAGTATTCAATATTTAGTTTGGAAAAGATAAAAGAGGGAAAGGAGCAGCTGTTATCTGTAGTTAAAAATGACCATACAGTGGGAACTGCTAAGCTTCTTTTCTACCATCATAGTATCTTCATTTTAGGACTTTATGTTCATCCCTCTTATCGGAATCAAGGAATTGCTGCTTCTCTTATGGAGGAATGCATTGAGATTGCCAAGCGGATGGGAAAAATCGAGGTTTATCTAGAGGCAGAGCTAGACGATACTCCGATTCAAATGTATGAGCGAATGAATTTTAAAACGATAGAAATTTATTATGAAATGCTGAAGGTGAACGAATGATCAAAACCAATGTGATGCGGATTTTAGATCAAAACGAGATTGAGTATGAGACCTTTGAGTATCCACATGAGGATAACGTGTGTGTGGATGGACAAGAGGTTGCTAGACTTTTACATCAAAATCCAAAAGAGGTATTTAAAACTTTAGTGGCAATAGGAAAAAGCGGAAGGTTTTATACGTTTGTCATTCCTGTAGAAGCTGAATTGGATTTAAAAAAGGCTGCTAGGGCTGTAGAAGAAAAAACTGTGGAATTGATTCCGGTAAAGGATTTACAGAAGGTCACGGGATATATTCGCGGTGGTTGTAGTCCTATTGGAATGAAGAAGCAATTTCTAACTATGATAGATCAAAGTGCTCTTACAAATTCTTATATCTTTTTTTCGGCTGGCAAGATAGGCTGTCAGGTAAGGGTAAACCCCTTAGATATTCAAAAAGCTATTTCAGTAAAGTTTTTAGATCTTGTAAGATGACCTTCTAAAAAGAAAGAGAGTGGGCTGGTGAGAAGAACTCACCAGTTTTTTCTTATAAATTTATCAAGAAAATGCTTTTATTGGCTATTTTTTTTAGGTTAAGTATTGTATAATATGTATATGTTTTTTAAGAGGAGTGTTACTTATGGCAGAGGTTAGTAATTACATTAAAACGCTTATGGCAGAGGATTTAAAAGAAGGAAGGGTTCAGGAAATCATTACTCGCTTTCCACCAGAGCCTAATGCGTATTTACATATAGGACATGCAAGAGCTATCATCACTAGCTTTGAATGTGCAAAGGCTTTTGATGGTAAGACAAATCTTCGCTTTGATGATACCAATCCTACAAAGGAGGATGCGGAGTATGTAGATGCAATCCAAGAGGATTTGAAGTGGCTTGGCTATACACCAAACCATGTCTTTTTTGGTAGTGACTACTTTGAAGCAACTTATGATAAGGCTGTCCTCTTGATAAAAAAGGGACTGGCCTATGTAGATGATTTAACTCAGGAAGAGATATCAAAGTATAGAGGAACCCTGACAGAGCCAGGTAAAAATTCCCCTTATCGAAATAGAACAGTTGAAGAAAATTTAGATTTATTTGCAAGAATGCGCGCAGGTGAATTTAAGGATGGAGAAAAAACACTTCGAGCAAAGATTGATATGGCAAGCCCAAATATCAATATGCGTGACCCTATCCTTTATCGTATTATTCATATGCACCATCATCGTCAAGGAAATCAATGGTGCATCTATCCAATGTACGACTTTGCTCACCCATTACAGGATAGCTTTGAGGGAATTACGCATTCCTGTTGTTCTTTAGAGTTTGATAATCATCGTGTTTTATATGATTGGGTTTTGGCTAATACGGATGTTGAGCATATTTCTCATCAATATGAATTCGGACGTTTAAATATCACTGGAATGGTAATGTCTAAGCGGTATTTAAGAACCTTAGTGGATACGAAAAAGGTAAGTGGCTATGATGACCCAAGAATGCCTACTCTTGTTGGATTAAAGCGGAGAGGCTTTACAGCTGATGCCATTAAGAACTTTGTGATTTCTACAGGATTATCTCGTGTGAATTCTACTGTGGATTATCAGGCATTAGAAGAAGCTTTGCGAGATGACTTAAAGCTTAAGGTGTTAAGACCAAGTGCAGTCATTCATCCAGTTTTAGTTGTAATTGACAATTACCCTGAGGGACAGGTAGAGTATATGGATTGCCCAAACAATGCGGAAGCAGAGGAAATGGGAACTCGGAAAATAGCTTTCTCTAAATATGTATACATTGAGAGAGAAGATTTCATAGAAGAAAAGCCAAACAAAAAATGGAAGAGATTAGCTCTTGGGGTTGAGGTTCGCTTAATGCATGCCTACTTTATTACAGCTACAAGTGTAGAGAAGGATAGCGATGGGAATATCACTACAATCCATGCGACCTATGATCCACTTACTCGTTCAGGCTCTGGCTTTGACGCTAGAAAGCCGAATGGGAATATTCACTTTGTAGAAAAAACTACAGCTATTCCAGCAGAGTTCAGATTGTTTGAAGCTTTACTATTACCTGAAACAGAAGAAACAAAGGACTTGGATTTTATGGAAAGATTGAATCCAAACTCTTTAGAGGTGTGTGAAGGCTTTGTGGAAGCTTCCTTAAAGGATACAAAGCCATTAGATCATTATCAATTTGTTCGCAATGGCTACTATGTTACAGATAAGGATAGTACAGCTGAGCATTTGGTATTTAATTGTACTTGTGGATTAAAATCCTCATTTAAATTATAAGATTTGTGGGACTGCCTAGGCAGCCCCTAATTTACGTAATATAAAAGGAGAAGCTTATGTTAAAAACAGTAAATTTAGGATTACAATATGGTTCAAGAAAGCTCTTTGAACATGTGGATTTGACCTTTACTAAAGGTAATTGTTATGGAATTATTGGCGCCAATGGTGCAGGTAAATCAACTTTCCTTAAACTTTTATCTGGGGAAATCGAATCTACAACAGGAGAAGTTATTTTAGACAAGAATGAAAGAATGTCTGTTTTAAAGCAGGATCAAAATGCGTTTAATGACGAAACTGTTGTTAATACAGTTTTACTAGGTCATCCTCGTTTGATAGAAATTATGAAGGAAAAGGATGCTTTATATTCCAAGGTTGATTTTACAGAAGAGGATGGAATAAGGGCTGCTGAGCTAGAAGGTGAGTTTGCTGAGCTTGGCGGCTGGGATGCTGAATCAGATGCTGTTACCCTTTTAAATGGAATTGGTGTCTCTGAAGAGTTTCATTATTCTATAATGGGGGATTTGGATGCTAAACTAAAAATCAAGGTTTTGTTAGCTCAAGCCTTATTTGGCAATCCAGATATACTTTTATTAGATGAACCAACGAACAATTTAGATTATAAATCAACAAGATGGCTTGAAAATTTCTTATTGAATTTTGAAAATACTGTTTTGATTGTATCTCATGACCGGCATTTTTTGAATAATGTTTGTACACATATATGTGATGTGGATTTTGGAAAAATTAAGCTTTATGTTGGTAACTATGAGTTTTGGTATGAATCTAGCCAGCTAGCGCTCCAGCAGGCTAAGGACCAAAACAAGAAAAGTGAACAAAAAATTAAAGAGCTTCAGGAGTTTATCGCAAGATTCTCAGCAAATAAATCTAAGTCTCGTCAGGCTACCTCTAGGAAAAAGCTTTTAGAAAAGATTAAGATTGAGGATATAGAGCCATCCTCAAGAAGATATCCATATATAGGATTTAAGCCAAACCGTGAGGTTGGTAATGATATTTTATTTGTTGAAAAGTTATCTAAGCCAGGACTCTTTGAAAATTTGACCTTTTCTGTAAATAAAAATGATAAGATAGCATTTTTGGCGGAAAACTCAATGATCATAACAACGCTCTTTAACATTTTATCTGGTAAGGATAAAGACTATACAGGAAAATTCAAATGGGGAATCACTACATCGGTTGGATTCCTTCCACAGGATAACAAGGAATATTTTGATAAGGAGTGCAGCCTCATTGACTGGTTAAGGCAGTATTCTAAGGAAGACCAAACGGAGAGCTTTATTCGTGGTTGGTTAGGAAGAATGCTGTTTAGTGGAGAAGAATCCTTAAAGAAATGTAATGTGTTATCTGGGGGCGAAAAGGTTCGCTGTATGTTTGCTAAGCTGATGTTGGAATGTCCAAACATTCTCATGCTAGAGGATCCTACGAACCATTTGGATTTGGAATCTATAACAGCTTTAAATGAAGGGCTTACAGCCTACAAGGGAAATATTTTGTTTTCTAGCCATGATGCAGAGCTTTTAGAGACTGTTGCGAACCGTATTATATCCTTTAGGAAAGATGGAACCATCATTGATAAGATGACAACCTATGAGGAATTCCTGGATTCCTTTGAATAAGGATTTCTTTTATTAATTTTCTTTTTCAAAAATCTTCAGGTGATAATCATATGACGACAAGACCGAAAATTAAAATTCAAGACATTTCGGAACTGCGTAAAATCTTAAATGAAAAGCAGGAAGCAGCTACTCAAGTTCAATTATGTGAATATTCTCTTTTACTGGCAAAGCATATTTTAAAAGTCGCTTCGTATGAGGATTTAAATAATCCTATCCTACAGCTAGGATTTACTACAAATGAAAGCTGGCAAATTGGCCAAGCACGGGTGTATGATATTAGGCAGGCAGGATTTCAGATTCATAAGCTAGCCAAACAATGCCAACATGCTCCTACACAAGCCGCCTTAAGAGTGGCAGGTCATGCGGTTGGGGTTGCCCATATGCGACAACATGCAATGGTGGCTTCAGATTATGCAATTCGGGTTATGGACTTACTATACCCAAACGATTATGAGGAGGTTCTGCAAAAAAGAAAGTGGCAAATCGATTGCTTGGGCAGAATAGTCAAAGAATCCTTAAAGGATTAAGAGATAAATAAGGTTTATTTTTTATAAAATTTAAAAAAATCGAATAAAAACGAAATTTAAAAAACAGTATTTTATCTATTGAAAAAGAGTAGGTAAAGTAATATTTGATATGATAAAATTAAATTGTCATTAAGGACACTTAATGCAAACATTTTTAAAGGAGCAATTGACCATGTATTACTTTCGTCTAAAGGAAACGATAGACGTGTAAGGAGGTAGCTAGGGTGGAAAATCTAGTCGCTTTGATCATCATTTTACTATTGATATATTTGATTGTTCGAAGCGGAGGATCTTCTAAGAAGTAGCTATTATATCTCGTCTTTTGTTTCCTTGAAAATGAGAAAAGAGCAGGATACCGTCCTGCCCTTTTCGTTTATCAATCTCGTCTGTTGTCTCTCGACATCTATATTATAAACTAAAATACTAATAAAAGCAATCTAAAATTTTTGATTATATTTCACTCTTATATACAGATAAATATAGCTACTTTATCACTACAAGTTTAAAAGAAAACCATAGGAAACTTCTTAAACAAGAATTCATATAAAAGCAAGAGAAAGAATAGACTATAGATATTAGTTTATGGTATAATTGATACATCTTATGAGACTATCAGTTAAAGGAAAGGAGGGCTACCATGCTAGAGGAATTAAATGAAAATCAGCGTTTGGCTGTTGAAACAATAGATGGACCTGTGATGGTGATGGCGGGAGCAGGCTCTGGTAAAACAAGAGTTCTAACCGAAAGAATTGCATATATCATTAATCAAGGTATCTCTCCTTATGGAATCTTAGCAGTTACTTTTACAAATAAAGCTGCCAAGGAAATGAAAAAACGAATTGAACGTCTTACAAACTTTGAGACTAAATTCATGTGGATTTCAACCTTTCATAGCTTTTGTTCCCGGCTGTTGCGTTTAGAAATAGAACAGGGACTTCCTACCTATAACAGGAATTTTTTAATTGTTGATGAGGATGATAGCTTAAAAATAGTGAAGGATATCATGAAGGAAGACGAAATAGAAGGCTTTAAGCCAAAGAGAATAAAAGATTTAATTTCTAAGGTAAAGAATTTTCCATCCTTTCGTATATCCGATCCATATTTAAACCAGCTTTATACCTTTGTTTCTAGAAAATATGAAGATTATCTAAAAGATAATAATATGCTTGATTTTGATGATTTAATTTTAAAAACGATTGAGTTATTTCAAAAGAATCCCGATATTTTAGAAAAGTATCAGGAGAAATTTCAATATATTTTAGTAGATGAGTTTCAGGACACCAACGACTTACAATATAAACTGATGTTTATGTTATCAGCCAGATATCATAACATCTTCGTTGTTGGAGATGATTTTCAATCTATATACTCATTTCGAGGTGCTAGAATAGAAAATATAAATCGATTTCGAACAGATTTTAAGGAACATCAATTGATTTTATTAGAAGAGAATTATCGTTCTACATCTCAGATTTTGGATTTGGCAAATACCATTATAGACCATAACCCAAATCAAATTAAGAAAGTGATGTTCTCAAATAAAAAAGAGGGAGCATTACCTTTTTACTATCAGGCTTCTAGTGAGCGGGCAGAAGCGATGTTTGTCGTGGATAAGATTAAGGAATTTCACTTATCTGGGGATAGCTATAGCGAATTTGCCGTCATGTACCGAACAAACTATATTTCGAGAATTTTTGAAGATACTTTGATAAAATATCAAATTCCGTATAAGATTTATGGTGGTTTATCCTTTTTTTCTAGAAAGGAAATAAAGGATATGATTGCTTATCTACGTGTAATTATCCATCCAGAGGATGACTTTTCCTTTACACGTATTGTAAATGAACCTAAGCGAAAAATAGGCTCTGCCCTACTAGAAAAGCTTCATGTACATGCGGTAGAATGTGAGACCTCCTTGTTTGATTCTATTCCTACCTTTGTGGCTACTGGTGTGGGTGTAAAAGCCTTAAAAGAATTTCATCAGATGATTACCTCTATTAAAGAACAGCTCAATGGGATTCCCTTAAAGAATGTGATTGATATCATCTTAGAGGAATCTGGCTATAAGGCAATGCTAGCAGTTGAAGATGAGGAACACGAGCGAATTGGCAATATCTTTGAATTAAAAAATGTTTTAAAGGAAACTGATCTTTCCGTAGACGGAGACAATTTTGATAAATTAAATAGTCTTCTAAACGACCTTTCCTTGCGAACAGACCATGAGGATGATACAGATTTAGATGCAGTAGTGTTAACGACATTCCATCAAGCGAAAGGATTAGAGTTTAAGACTGTATTTATGGTAGCCATGGAGGAAGGTATTTTCCCAAGTGAGTACCATTTTGATGACCTAGATATTGAGGAGGAACGTCGAATCTGCTATGTGGGAGTGACTAGGGCTAAGGACCGACTTTATATTACTAATGCCCTATCAAGAATGCTATATGGTAGAACAGAGGCTACTACTCCATCTCGCTTTGTCAAGGAAATGGGCAATATTCATTTGAAAAATATATCTTCTGATTTTATAAAGAAAACGACAACAGATTTTAGAGAGCTCTTAAAAAAAGAACAGCATAAGAAAGTTGAAGCAACAGAGGAAGATTATAACCTTGGAGATAAGGTAGAGCATGTTGTCTTTGGTAAGGGAATTATAGTAGCTGTTGGTAAAGACAACTCTCTTAAAATTGCTTTTTCCTCTCCAACTGGAATTAAGACCTTGATGAAGAATCATCCTTCTTATCATAAAATTAAAAATTAGAATCATCTTGTTTATATTAGTCCATAGTATATAGATTAAAAATTAATAAATAATAAAGCTCAAATTCTTTAGAAAATTGGGCTTTTTAATTTTTTCATTCGAAAAAAGTTTTACAGCTGTCCAGTACCTATAAACCTATAAAAAGTATAGATAAAAAAATACTATAAAAACGGAAAATTCCACGTGACGCAACAGTGGTGTAAT
>UQGR01000035.1 GCA_900540705.1 uncultured Mollicutes bacterium | reverse complement strand
TTCTAGAAGCTATTATTTAGATAAGGCTTGTGAAGAAAAAATAAAAGCTAAAATGGATAATGGTATTTTAACGATTACTGTGGGAAAAGCAGAGGAAGAAATTAAAAAATCAATTTCCATTGATTAAAAAAATTGAGCTGTGGGGCACACAGCTCTTTTTCTTTATTCAGTTAAAGCTTCCTTAATTAGCTTAGGAAGCTTTTTACAATCCTCTAAAGTGATAGCGGCAATTGTTACTCGTAAAACAGTATCTAGGGGAATTACATGGATTCCCTTTTGAATTAGTTTATGATAGGCAGCATCTGGGTTTGAACAGGGAATTGTGATGAAATAACCACAGGAAAAGGGGAGAGTGGGTAGGTTGTTTTTCTTACATTCTTCTAAAAAGGTAGTAGCTCTTGTGGTAAGCATTTGGCTAGAAGCTTTTAGTTCCTTTTCAAAGGTAGAACGATAATCTTCGTTTAATAGTACCCTAGCAACGATGTTCATTCCTAAATTAGTGGCGGTTGACCATTTGGCACGACTAGAAAATTTATTAGCTTGGAAAAACTCATCTATATTTTTTTTATCTCTGCTTAGGGCAATTTGTGCTCCAATTCGTAATCCATATAAGGCCAAGCTCTTTGAACCACTAAAGGCCAAAATTGTTAGTACAGAAGGGTTTAGTTTTTTGAACAACAAGATATTATTTCTCGTGGTTTCAAAGCCCCGTTTATCATAATCGATATAAGCCATATCATATAGAAGAATAAAAGGGGTTCCATCCTGAGAAGCAGAATTAATGATATTTATCAATTCCACCCATTCCTCTGGAGTCATTGTATAGCCGGTAGGATTATGACAAGGGTCGTTAATGACTAACACAATTCTATTTTGGAGTCTTTTTAATTTTGTTATTTTTTCTTTTATATTTTCTAAATTAAAATGGTCCCCATCAAACATAGTATAGGTATCATAATCTGCAAAGTTTTCATAGGCGAATTGTTTATAGTTTCCCCACATATATTCTGGAAGAAGAACATAGTCCTTAGGGTTTAAATAATTACTGAAGGTATTAGAAATGGCTCCACTACCTCCAGGGGTAGCCATAACACTACAGTAAAGTTCGGAAAGAATCTCTTCATAGTGGGAACGGAATATCCATCTTTTTAAAGCCTCATGATAGTCCGAATTTCCAGGGGTAGAGGAATAGGCATATTTTTCCTCAGCGGATAAGGAGTTTAATGCTTGATCAACACTTTGAAAGGTAAACAGCTTCCCTTTTTCATCATAAAGCATTCCTATGGTTGCGTTAATAACGGAGGGATCCTTTTGTTTTGCCTCTTTGGCTTTGATGCCTAAAGTTATTATATTACTTTTATCCTCTTTAATTTTACTTCGTTCTGCAAGTAAGCTCATCAGCGAACACGCTCCTTTAATTTAGTATTATTATACTATGAATAGAATTGCTACACAATGCCCAAAAATAAAAAAAGAAAGGGCAAATGAATATAAGTTTTACTTAAATTTGTCATTTTTGAATTATTATGAATTGTTTTGAATTGACAGAAAAATATAGCAGTGCTATAATCAAAATAAATAGGGGGTATCTAAAAGATGCTAGAAATTATTAATGTTTCAAAAACATATAAAAAATCAAAGGTAAAGGCGATAGATTCTATCAATTTAAGGATAGAGGATGGTGATATTTATGGGTTTATTGGTCCGAATGGAGCTGGGAAATCCACCACCATCAAATGTATCACAGGAATTCATTCCTTTGAGGAAGGAGAGATTTTATTAGATGGTGTATCTATTAAGAGCCAACCGATAGAATGTAAAAGAAAAATGGCTTATGTGCCAGATAATCCAGATGTCTATGAAAATTTGAGTGGCATTGAATATATTAATTTTATCTGTGATGTTTATGGTGTGGGCGAAGAAAGAAACGAGCTTATCTCAAAATATGCTAAAATGTTTGGCATTGAAGAGCGCTTAGCAGACAGCATTAAAAACTATTCTCATGGTATGAAACAAAAGATTGTTTTAATTGCTGCCATTGTACATAAGCCAAAGCTATTAGTTTTAGATGAACCATTTGTAGGGTTGGACCCTAAGGCTGCCTACGATTTGAAGGAAGTAATGAAGGAGCTTTGTGCCAGCGGAACGATGATTTTCTTTTCATCTCATGTGTTAGAGGTGGTAGAAAAGCTATGTAATAAAATTGCAATTATTAAGGATGGAAAGCTGATTTCTAGTGGAGAGCTGGAGACAGTAAAAGGGGACACTTCCTTAGAGACTGTTTTCTTGGAGTTATTTAATGAGTAAGACTTTGACCTCCTTTTTAAAGGTTTCTTTAAAACAGACATTTGATTTTAGAGGAAAAAACAATAAAAAGAATGTTTCCTTTTTTGTCCCTATTCTTTTAATCGCCATTTTCGGTTGTGTCCTGTCCTCCATTTATAGTCTAATGTTTACCTTTATGGCTAAAGAGGCTCAAACGGATTTAAAGTATGTAGTTTATGCGATGGCAGGGTTTTCCTCTATGCTGGCTTTAACGACTAGTATTTTAAAGGTGAAAAATACGTTGTTTGGTGGAAATGATTATGACATGCTAGCCGCATTGCCGATTGCCAAAAGAACAATTATAAGCGTAAAGTTCTTTAGTCTATATTTAATAGAGCTTTTATATTCTTTTATATTGATTGTTCCAGCCACCTGTATAGTTTTGATTTTTGGCTGTAATCCTTTAATTCTTATTGATGCGGTGTTACTATTCTTTTTATCTCCTGTTTTACCTTTAATGTTAGCAGGAATTTTAGGGATTGCTATTGGATTTGCATCCGATCGTTTTCGGTTTGGTAATATCCTAACGACCTTGTTTTACCTTGTATTTTTAGGGGTTGTCATGTATAGCTCTATCCTGCTAAACTCAGGCAGTGAGGAACAAAGCATAGAAAATATTACGAAGCTTATGACAGTGTTTAGTTGGTTTAATCCGACTACCATGGTATTCAATCTAAACTTACCAGTTTTAAATTATGTCGTTTATGCTGCTGTAAATCTGGGAGTATTGGTGCTGGTGGTTTTGCTGTTTGGTGGCTGTTATGACTATTTTCATTTATTATTAACCACGACAAAGGCACATCGGAAATATATTGCAAAGGATGTACAGAGGAAGGGAGAGTTTAAGGCTTTATTCTTTATGGACTTAAAGCGTTATTTTACTTCTAAATCCTATCTGATTAATACCATTACAGGTGGAATACTTTGTGTCCTGGTTACAGGTATTATGATAGTTTCCTTTACCTCTATTGATGATCCAGAGGCAAAAGTTGTTTTGAAAGAGTTTGCTCCTTATTTTAGCTTAATTATTCCATGGTGTGTGGGAATTGCCGTGCCTTCTGCAGTAGCCATCAATTTTGAAGGAAAGTGCTTTTGGCAAAGCTCTTCCGATATCCTATAAGCGTTACTCCTATAGTAAAATTTTATTATCTGAGATCGTTTTAGCACCATTCGTTTTAATCGCGTCCATTGTTTTAATTTGCTTTGCAGAAATTAGTTTTATAAATATATTTACTATTCTTGTTTTACCGCAGGTTTACTTGGTGGCGATGAATTTTATAGCCTACTATATCAATATGTATTGTTACAAGCTGAATTGGTCCAATGAAATGGAAGCTGTGAAAAATTCAAGAGGTATGATTTATTCGATGCTGATTGACTTTGCCTTCACTGGAATTACCTGTGCAGTGCTCCTCGGTGGAGGACTTCTTATAAACTTTTGGGTTGGTGCAGTTCTAGCAATTGGTATTGATGTAGGAATAGCAATCGCTGCTTATCTTCTTGTCCACAAAAATTGTGAAGCCGCAATCTGTAATATTGAGGTTTAAAAATAAACTGTCATTCTTAAATTAGAGGGTGGCAGTTTTTATTTGACTTTTTAATATTTTTATATATAATATATATGTTCACAAAGTGAACTTGGAGGAAATATGATAAAAGTATTAGTTGATTCTGCTTCTGATTATACAATGGAAGAAGCATCTCAAAAAGGAATTACTATCTTACCTATTGAAATATCTATTCGTGATACTATCTATAAAGAGGGAGTAAACATAACGAGAAATGAATTTTATCAGCTTGTTTCCGAAAGCAAGATTTTTGCCAAAACGTCCTTAGTATCTCCTCAAAAATTTATAGAGGTTTTTGAACAGGAAAAACAAGTAGGGAATGAGGTTATCTATATTAGTCTTTCTTCAGGCCTAAGTGGAACCTACAATAGTGCTGTCCTAGCCAAAAGTGGAGTAGAGTATGATAAAATTTACTTGATAGATTCCTTGTCTGCTTCCTATGCCATTCGAGTACTTGTAGAACAAGCCTTAAAGAGGATTAGGGAAAATTGGACTGTGGAACAGATTGTAGAGGAGCTCCAAGCTCTCAAGGGAAGAATAACCATTTATGCATATTTAGATACTCTGGAGTACTTGAAAAAGGGTGGTAGAATTAGTAGTACAACTGCCTTTATAGGAGAATTGGTCAATATAAAACCCGTCATTACCATTAATCGAAAAGGAGTTATTGAGGTTGTCGCTAAGTCCTTGGGAAAGAACAGAAGTATTGCCGCTATGATAAATCTGTTAAAAGAAAGACAAATTTCTAAGGAGTATCCAATTTACCTATTATATAGTTATGGAAATGTAAATTGTGAAGCATTTAGACAAAAGCTTGAGGAGTATTCCATCTGTTGTAATGAAACGCTTCAGATTGGCCCTACGATTGGGGCTCATATTGGACCAGAGGCATTTGGAATTGTGTTTGTTGAAAATTAAATTTAGTTAAGAATAAGGACTCTGTGGTAGAGTCTTTTCTTTTTTCCTTGTTTTTATTTTGAAATGTTTTTCTTTTTTAAAAAAGAAACATATGATATAATAGATTAAAGGTGAGAAAAGCTTATGGAGAATTTAAAAGAGGTTGATTTTGAGATTGCAGAGGCAATTTCTAAAGAATTGAAAAGACAAAGAGAGCACATAGAGCTGATAGCTTCAGAGAATTTTGTTTCTAGAGCAGTATTGGAGGCTCAAGGCAGTGTTTTAACGAATAAATATGCAGAGGGGTATAGTGGAAAAAGATATTATGGTGGTTGTGCGTATATTGATGAGGTAGAGAATTTGGCTATTGCGAGAGCCTGTGAATTGTTTGGGGCAAAGTTTGCTAATGTTCAACCGCATTCAGGGTCGACGGCCAATATGGGAGCCTATGGAGCGCTATTATCTCCTGGAGACTGTATTTTAGGAATGTCTTTAGACGCTGGAGGACATTTGACTCATGGCTATGACCGTAATTTTAGTGGAAAGCTTTACAAATCTTATTTTTACGGTTTAGATGAGAATGGGTATATCGATTATAATGAGGTTGAAAGAATTGCTGCGGAGGTACATCCAAAGCTCATTGTTGCAGGAGCAAGTGCGTATTCTAGAAGTATTGATTTCAAAAGGTTTAGAGAGATTGCGGATCAGGTAGGAGCCTATCTTATGGTTGATATGGCTCATATTGCTGGACTGGTAGCGGCAGGACTTCATCCAAATCCTATGGAGTATGCAGATATTGTTACATCAACAACGCACAAAACCTTGAGAGGACCTCGAGGGGGACTTATTTTGACCAATGATGCCACCATCGCCAAGAAGGTCAACTCTTATGTGTTCCCAGGAATACAGGGCGGACCATTGATGCATGTGATAGCTGCGAAGGCAGTAGCATTTAAGGAGGCACTTCAGCCTGAGTTTAAGGAATATGCAAAACAGGTGATTGCCAATTGTAAGGCTCTAGCAGAGGAATTAAAGAGCCTTGGGTATCAGCTAGTTTCAGGGGGAACAGATAATCATTTGGTTTTGGTAGATATCTTTGGTAGTGTAGGTCTTACAGGGAAGCAAGCGGAAAATATTTTATATTCTGTAAATATAACCTGTAATAAGAATGCAATTCCAAATGATACACAAAAGCCTACAATAACTTCAGGAATCCGTTTAGGGACAGCCGCGATTACGACGCGAGGCTTTATGGAGGAGCAATGTAGAATGGTTGCGCATTGGATTGACAGAGCTTTAAGAAATTATCAGAAAGAAGAGGTATTAAGCCAAATTAAGCAGGAAGTTTTACAGTTGATGGAAAACTATCCTTATTTGGAGGATTAGAAAATGGATATCCAAGATTTATTAGCAGAATTAGAGAAAATTGAAGAAATAGAGGCCATTGCTATTGGGGGCTCTAGAGCGGGTTTATATAGCGATGCATCATCAGATTATGATATTTATATTTATTCCTCATTCTTAGTTCCTAAGGAAAAACGACAAAACGTTTTAAAAAAATTTTGTTCAACCATTGAGTTAAAAAACACCTATTGGGAACAGGAGGATAATTGTATATTAAAGAATGGTATTCCAGTAGATCTTGTCTACCGGAATATCAACGATTTCTTATTGGGGATTCATCGAGTTGTCATAGAACATCAGGCCTCTAATGGATACACTACCTGTCTATGGCATAACTTACTTCATTCTAAAATTGTTTTTGACCGTAACCAACGTTTGTTGGAAGGACAAAGGAAATATACTATGGATTATCCAGAACCCTTAAGAAGAAATATTATCCAACGAAATATGGCTTTACTGAGTGGTTCCCTTCCTGCTTATGAGGATCAAATTAAAAAGGCAGTTTCTAGGAAAGATTTTAATAGTATTCAGCATCGCACTACTGAATTTTTAAGTAGCTACTTTGATGTAATCTTTGCGTTAAATCGAAAGACACATCCAGGGGAAAAGAGGCTTTTATCGATTTGTCAAAAGGAATGTAAAATTCTTCCTCTTGACTTTGAAAAAAACATAATGGATTTGTTTCAAAGTATATTTCATGATGAGGAAAGGTTCCTTACGAGTTTAGAAAAAATAATTTGTAATATCAAAAGGGCAGTAAAAGAAAATCTTTAAATATTAATCACAATGGGGTGATTCAATGAAAAAAATTTTATTGTTGGCTAAGGATATTGGCATTGCAAAAAAGATATCTAGTATTATAGATAGAAATCGCTATATTCTTATGGAGGATAGTGGTTCTTCTCAAAATATTTTTTCCTTTTGTTTAAATAGTGGAGCTGATGTCATTTTAATCCATAGTAGCTTTTTGGGGAATTATACAATTTTTGACCAGTTACTTTTCACAAAAAGATTTCAAATTATTTTTTTATCCTGCAAAAATGAAACAGGCTTTTTATATTCGATTATGAATAATCCTAGATTTTATTTATTAAATGATTTAAAATATTATTGTATAAATGAAATTATAGAGCTGATGCTGAGAGATATAGACCTTATTTCCTCTTTGGAGGCGGAAAGAGATAGATATAAGGACGCTGTTGAGGAAGAAAAGTGGATAAAAAAAGCTAAGGTAATGCTACTAAAAAAAGGATATACAGAGGCTGAGGCTTACAAATTTATTTTAAAAAAATCTATGGATGAGAGAATAACGAAAAAAATTGCTGCAAAAAAAATCATAGAAGAGGAGGGGTTTTAGTGATTGCTAAGACTAGACAAATTCAAGGGGTCGTTTCTACAACGAGTTTGCCAACCCTTAGATATTTGGAGCCAGAATATATTTATATGGCAGTAACGAATGCACGATGTGCGACAAGTGAAATGTATGTCAAGGTAGGGGACAAGGTTAAGATTGGACAAGTCATCGGGTTGAGAAAAGGTCCATTTTTTGAACAACCAATTCATTCTACCGTTTCTGGTGAGGTTGTTGGGTTTGTCAAGAAATTTCACAGAAGTGGAAAGCTTACAGAATTTGTTCAAATTAAAAATGACAAAAAGGATGAATGGATTAGTCCTGAAATTCCTAGAACAGAGGAGGAGATTGACCAGCTGACATTAGAGGATTATGCTCGAATAACCAAGGAGGTTTCGCTGGTTGGTTTGGGCGGAAGCTCTTTTCCTACTTATATTAAATTCCAGACAAAGGATCCAATTCATACGATTTTAATCAATGGGGTAGAGTGTGAGCCTTATATTTCCTCCGACCATAGAATTATGCTAGAACATCCAAGACGAGTAATTATGGGGTCCAGCTATGCGATGAAGGCCTTTAAGGCAAAAAAGGTTTTAATTTGTATAAAGAAGAAGTATCAGGATTTATATGATTGTTTAACAGCAGAGCTTACCCGTCATCCGGACTTGAATATAGAGGTATGCAGAGTAGGAAATTATTATCCACAGGGCTGGGAAATTGAAATGATTAAATCAGCCTTAGGAGTAAAGGTGCCTGCAGGAGTACTTCCAGCCAAGCTAGGACTTATGGTATTTAACGTTTCTACCATTGTTGGCTTATATCGGGCCATTAAATATAATCAGCCAGTCATAAAGAGAAACTATACTCTTTCTGGAGATGGAATTAACATTCCTCAAAATATCCGATTACGTATTGGAACCTCTCTTAAGGAATTGATTGATGTTTGTGGTGGATATAAGGGGGATGAGAATAAGGTGTTAATCATGGGCGGACCTATGATGGGTGCTAACCTAGTACGTGATGATGCCGTAATTACAAAAACCTGTACCTCCACAATTGTTTTAAATGAACGTCCTATCCGTGAGGAACCTTGTGTAAGATGTGGGTCCTGTGTATATTCTTGTCCAGCAGGACTTCAGCCAATACAGATTATGCAGGCTGTTAAAAACAAGGACAAGGATGCTGTTGTAAAGCTTAATATAAAAGCTTGTATCTTATGTGGAATGTGTTCTTATACATGTACATCTAAGATACATTTAACAGAATACTGTCGTAAGGCAAAAAGAATGGTATAGGAGGTAAAGAAATGAAACTAGTTGCACAAAGTGCTCCTTATATTAGAAAACCTGTATCTGTAGCTAGAATGATGATTGATGTATTAATTGCTTTAATTCCGGTTTTACTTTTTGCTTGTTTTCAAAATGGATGGAGCGGAACCTCTGTTGTATTAATATCTGTAGCTACGATGCTCATAACAGAGCTATTTGCTCATATGATAATCAAATGGCCAAGTGGTATGAAGATAAAGGAAATCTTCAGTAAGGCTGGATTATTAAAAATAAAAGAACAATATACCATCAACAATTTTACTGCACCTTTAATTTCAGCAATCATTTATGCAATGATTTTACCTGCCAATTGTAATGGCTATGTTGTTTTCATTGGTGCGTTCTTTGGAATGCTTGTTGGAAAGATGATTTTTGGAGGGTTAGGAAGCAACATCTTCAACCCTGCTGCCACAGGTCGTGTATTTGTTGGAGTTTGTTTTGGTTCTAAGCTGATTTATGGCCAAGGTGGGGTAGATGTTTCTGCTTCAGGAACACCACTGGCCCAGATTAAAGGGAATCTTGCAAATATAGGCCAAGCCTTAAACGAGTATAGCCTATTGGATTTGTTTTTAGGTCAAATTCCAGGCTCTATGGGTGAGGTTTGTTCCTTGTTGATTTTAGTGGGGGCTGTTTATTTATTTGTTAGAAGAAGTGCGGATTTAAGAGCATGTCTATCTATGCTGTTGAGCTTTGCGTTAATTACATTGGTAGTTAGTATTACGGCATATTGTATTTGTAGTGGACAAGGTAGCATTTCCTGGAATGTGATGGATTTGTTCTTATTTGAGATGCTTTCAGGTGGTTTATTATTTGGCTGTGTATTTATGATCACGGATCCAGTAACCTCTCCGACAACCAAATTTGGAAGAATTGTATTTGGTACAATGGCTGGTGTAATTACAGCCTTAGTTCGCTATTGTGGTGCTTATCCAGAGGGCGTTGCCTTTTCCATTTTAATTGCGAATATGTTTGCACCTGCGTTAGACCATGTGATGCGTGGAAGAAGAAATACTTATACGTGGAAACAGATTGTTGGGTTAGGCGTTGTCATGGTAATGATGTGCTTGATTGTTGGCTTTACTGTTGCTAGCCAGTTAGGAGGGTTGTAGGATGAAAAAATATACGATTACAGCCTTGGTTCTTACCTTAATTGCAGGAGTATGTGCAGCTTTAATTGCTACAATTAATTTATTCACTGCTCCAATTATAGAGAAGAATAATGAAGAGAAAAAAGCGAAGCTATGTCAAGAAATCTTTGAATCATTTGATTTAGATAAATCCACGTCAATTCAAGAAGGATTTTCTTCTGACTATGTATCTGAAATGATACAGGCTTATGATCAAAGCGGAAAACAATTAGGCTGGATATTTACCGTGGGTGGATCAAATGCCTATGGAGCTATTGAGCTAATTGTAGGAATTGATATAGAAGAAAAGCTTGCTGGGGTTAGATTTATCACTAATGGACAATCCTTTTCTAGCGAAACTGCAAATCATTTAGATACACAATATAAAGATAATATGACGCAGGATGATGTTTTAAATTTAGATTTATCAAAATCAGATGTAACCTCTGGTGCTACCTATGCATCAAAGCTTATCCGTAATTTGGTATCTGCTGCCTTTGATGAGGTAAAGCTTCAAAGTAAAGGAGGGACGGAATAATGGAACAAACAAATGTTAAACCTAAAAAGGAAAAATCTTTACGATTGAAAGCTTTTCTTGCAGGAATCATTAAGGAAAATCCAGTATTGGTTGGGTTGTTAGGAATGTGTCCTACTCTTGCAACAACAAAGTCTTTGGAGTCAGCCTTTGGTATGGGAATTTTAGTTATATTAACTTTAATTGGCTCAAATGTTTTAATCTCCTTATTGAGAAAAATTATTCCTGCAGAGGTAAAGATTCCTTGTTATATTGTTATAATAGCCACCTTTGTTACGATAATTAAGATGTTTGCTGAGGCCTTTCTTCCTGAACTTTACGCAAGCTTAGGTGTATTTATTTCCTTGATTGTTGTTAACTGTATTATCCTAGGAAGAGCTGAAGCCTTTGCTTCTAAGAATGGTCCGCTGCTTTCTTTGCTAGATGCGTTAGGTATGGGGATTGGTTTCACTATGGCGCTTTGTATCATGGGACTCATTCGAGAGCTTTTAGGAACAGGTGGATTAACCTTTGGTGTTTACTTTACGTTTATTCCTTATGTTAGTATTACACCACTTGCAGATTATGCAATTAAACTATTTATTCTTCCAGCTGGAGGATTCTTAACCTTAGGATGTATTTTAGCTGTGATGGCATTCTTTAAGAATCATAAGGAAGAAAAAAAGTTACTTCTAGAAAAGAAAAGAATTGAAGAGCTTAAGGCTAAAAAAGCTGCAGAGCTAGCAGCAAAGCAGGCTACTATAGAGGAGGGAAAGTAAAATGTTTTGGAATTTAATAGTTGCATTTTTTCTAGCGATTGCCAATGCAATGCTAATCAATAACGTTACACTTTCTAGATTTTATGGAGTATGTCCTTTTTTAGGTGTATCTAAAAAATCTTCCTCCGCTTTAGGTATGGGAGTTGCAGTTACATTTGTTATTGTCTTAGCAGCAGCAATCTGTTGGCCAATTTATCAGCTTTTAGATTATTGTGGAATTGCCTATATGGATACAATTACCTTCATCTTAGTTATTGCATCCATTGTGCAATTGGTTGAAATGTTTATTAAAAAGTTTTCTCCTTCTCTTTACAAATCCTTAGGAGTTTATCTGCCTTTAATTACAACAAATTGTGCTGTTCTTGGTGTGGCTCAGGGAAATTCTTCACAAGGATTATCCTTTGGTGCCTCTATGGCAGAGGCTATTGGAACAGGCTTAGGATTTGCTCTTGTAATATTTGTCTTTTCATGTATACGATATCGTTTGGATGCAGCGAATGTTCCAAAGGCTTTTAAAGGAATTCCTATTGCCCTTGCGACAGCAGCATTAATGAGCTTAGCTTTTTTAGGCTTATCAGGGATGATTGGATAGTATGGATCCATTCTTTGCATTAGCAATTACAATCATCGTTTTATTAGTCGTTCTGTTTTTTGTATCCTATCTTCTAAATAAGAGAACACCGGTACCAAAAGGCTGTGAACATTTGAAGATATCAGAGGAATTCTGCTTGAATTGTACAAATACAGAATGCAAAATACATGAAAAACTAGATTTAGAGAAAATTAAAAAAGAGCTTGAAAGTGAGGATGAACAGAAATGACACAGGTATTTATTGCGATTGGAATTTTAGCTGGATTAGGGCTAATCTTTGGTTTTGGTCTAGCAATTGCTGCTAAGGTATTGTATGTAAAAGTAGATAGCAGAGTAGAAGATATTACAGCCATTCTCCCAAACGCTAATTGTGGAGCCTGCGGATATCCTGGTTGTGCTGGATTTGCAGAGGCCATTGTTGCTCAAACTGCAGAAAATTTAAGCTTATGTAAGCCAGGCTTAAAGTCTGGTAAGCCTGAGGCTATCCGTAAATATTTAGATGAGCATCCAAATGAGGATGGAAGTGTAAATCCTATTAAGCTGAAATAAAAGTATATGTTTTATATTAAAGTGCACTATGGAAGAATAGTGCATCTTTTTTTTAAAACTTTACAAATTATCATTATGTTTAAATTAAGATTATTTTATTAATTATGTCCTATATTTTTTTTAAAACCATGGTATAATATAGTCGTATAATATTTCTACGAGGTGATAAGGATGTTAGAAATAATTAAAAGGAATTATGTGAATATCTGTATAGCACTGGTATATACTACCTTAGCTTGTTTAGTATATGGAATCTGGTCTTATCACGCTTGGCATTTATGGTATGTATCCTTTATCATTGTACTTTTGCTTACTGCCTTGGGAATCGTGGTTGGATTTTTCTGGATTAAAAGTGAAAACAAGAAAAAAGAAGGCCAATCAAAAGAAGAAATGTTTACGAAATACAATTGAAATCTAGAGTAGACAGTGATATAATTTTGTTTAGAAGCCTAAATGAAAAGGACAAGTAGTTTTATTATTTATCATTTAGAGAGCTAGTGGTGTGGTGAAAACTAGTTGATAAAGATAAAAGGAATCTACCTTGGATAGGAATCGTATCCTCTGCGTTAAAGAGATAAAGTGCTAGTTTTTACTAGAATTAAGGTGGCACCACGGTATTATCGTCCTTAGGTTATGACTTAAGGATTTTATTTTTTTATTAAAGGAGAGAAAGATATGTTGGATATTAAATTTGTTCGAGAAAATCCTGAATTGGTAAAGGAAAATATTAAAAAGAAATTTCAAGACCAAAAGCTTGTTTTGGTAGATGAGGTCATTGCACTAGACAAGGAGATTCGGGCATTAAAGGCAGAAGGAGAATCTTTACGTGCTTTAAGAAATGACATAAGTAAGCAGATCGGTATTTTAATGAAAAATAAAGAGATAGAAAAAGCAAATGAAAGCAAAGCAACTGTAACAAAATACAATGAGAGAATTGCTGAGATTGATCCATTATTAGTTAATTTAACCGAAGAATTAAATAAAAAGATGCTAGTCATCCCTCAAATGGTTGATGAAAGTGTTCCTGTTGGTAAGGATGATAGCGAAAATGTTGAAGTAGAAAAATTTGGTGAGCCTATAGTTCCCAAATATGAAATTCCTTATCATGCAGATATCATTGCCCGATTTAATGGATTAGATAAGGATGCCTCAGGTCGGACGAGTGGAAATGGATTTTACTATTTGGTAGGAGATATTGCTAGACTGCATTCTGCAATGTTAAGCTATGCTAGAGATTTTATGATACAAAAGGGATTCACCTATTGTATTCCTCCATTTATGATTCGCTCTGATGTAGTCAATGGAGTTATGTCTTTTGCTGAAATGGAAAACATGATGTATAAGATAGAAGGGGAAGACCTTTATTTAATTGGCACCTCTGAGCATTCTATGATTGGCCGGTTTAAGGGTCAAATTGTAAAGGAGCAGGAGCTACCTATCACACTTACCTCTTATTCTCCTTGTTTCAGAAAGGAAGTTGGAGCGCATGGAATAGAGGAAAGAGGAATTTATCGTGTTCATCAGTTTGAAAAACAAGAAATGATTGTTTTATGTAAGCCTTCTGAAAGTATGGATTGGTATCACAAAATGTGGAGTTATACTGTTGAATTTTTTAGAAGCTTAGATGTTCCTGTGAGAACCTTGGAATGCTGTACAGGAGATTTAGCAGATTTAAAGGTGAAATCCTGTGATATTGAGGCCTGGAGTCCTAGACAGCAAAAATATTTTGAGGTTGGGTCTTGTTCTACCTTAGGAGATGCTCAGGCAAGAAGACTTGGAATTCGAACCAAGGGCGAAAATGGAACGTATTTGGTTCATACGTTAAATAATACGGTTCTTGCAACCCCAAGAGGCTTGATTGCAGTATTAGAAAATAATTACAATGAGGATGGCAGTGTAACAGTACCAGCAGCATTACAGCCTTATATGGGTGGCACCAAAATACTTACACCTTTAAAATAAAAAAATACTCTAGAGTAAAAGCCCTAGAGTTTAAAAATTTATATATCGACTATCGTAGTATAGGGGGGAGATTGTACTCGTCGATCTTGTAAATTTGTATAGCTCCTTTCTGTCTTATTTAGAAGACACCTTAAGTATACAAAAAAAATCTATTAAAATAATAAGAAAATTATGGGAAATTTTAGAAAGGAAGAAGTAAATTATGGTTTTAGCAGAAAATTCAAATCAAATAAATATCGATTGGAATACCTTATGGAATACATTGCTAAATTGGTGTATGACTACAGGGGTTAAGCTTTTAATTGGCTTAATTGGTTTATTTGTTATTTTTAAAATTGTTAATATTTTAACAAAAAAGCTTTATAAAAGATTACAGAAGAAACAGGCAGATGAGACCTTATCTAGAGTAGGTACTCAAGCATTACGCCTTGTGTTAAAGGGAATAACCTTAGTGTGCTTTGTTGGTTACATTGGTATTGAGACAGCTTCCATTTCAGCATTAATTGCTTCTGCAGGTGTTGCTTTAGGTTTAGCACTTCAAGGCTCATTATCAAATTTTGCGGGTGGAATTATCATTATTGTAATGCGTCCCTTTAGGATTGGAGATAAGATTACCACAAATGGCGAATCTGGAACTGTAGAGGATATTCATATGTTTTATACAGTTTTAGTTACACCTGACAATAAAGTTATTCATGTTCCTAATGGCTCTCTAGCAAACAATGTAATTGTAAATACCTCCATTAAGGATACGAGAAGAGTGGAAGTGGTGATGTCCATTGCCTATGATGCGGATTTAGATAAGGCAACTCAGGTAATCAATGAGGTTTGTGCAAAAAATGCCTTGATTTTTAATGATCCTGAACCATTTGTTGGAATTCGCGAATACTCTAGTTCTAGCGTGGATTTGAATATTCGTGTTTGGTGTAAAAATGCGGATTATTGGACGATAACGAATTATTTATTAGTAGAAATTAAGAAGGCCTTTGATGAAAATGGAATTGAAATTCCATTTAATCAGTTAGAGGTTGCGATTAAGAATAAGGAATGATGTATGAAAAAAGTATGGATACTTGTATTACTTTTCTTTAATGTTGGATTGCTTAATTCCTGTAATAAAGAAGCTCCCGCAGAGCTGAAAATTAAGACAGGTGATGGAGAAGAGCAAACCATTTTAATCTCTTGTACTGAGGATCAAGCGGAATTAGAAAGAATTTTAGGATTTTTAGAATTAGCTCAGCTAGAACAAGAAGGATTATCTGGATTTCACTTGAACTTATCTTCTATAATAGCTGGAGATGTAGTTATTGAAAACGAAAAAAAAACGAAGCTATCCTTAGAGTACAATGTTAAGGCGAATGTAATAGCCAACATAAAGAAATACATTACAAATGGTGATTTTGAAATTACGGGTTATACTAAATCTGAGGCTGATGACTTATTTTTGGACACTCAATACGCTTTGAATGCAGATGTTATAAATGATGATGACTTCCTTTATTTAGATGGAATTTTCAAAATAGGAAACAACAAAGTAAAAGAAAAAAGAAAGATTGATATTTCAGAATTTACGAAGGAATATAAGAGTTTAATTACCTCTTTTTCAGATTTATTAAAGTATTATAATCCTTTAAATATGATTCCAGAATTGAAAACAATATTAAAAGAATACACAGTTGCTGTGAGTGAGACTACCCGGTCTACCTTTACTTTGAAGCTAAGTATTCCACTATCTTTAATCGATTCTTCCTTAGAAGTAGAGGAGAAGTTGGACTTTTATATAGAATTAGGCTGTGACACTCTTTTACCTAAAAGATTTTCTTGGAATGGGGATGCACTTCTTGCCGAGTTATTAGAAAAAAAATATGATGATAAATATTTATCATCAAATATACAGATAGAGCATGCTCAATTTTCATTGGAGTGTAGTATAGAATATGGTAAATTTGATATCAAAGAAATTACTACTACAGATAAGGAGCAGTATCCCCTTTTAGAAGCTGGGTTTCCCGGCTTTTTTTGTTTTAGAGATGTAAAGAATTAAAATAAGCAGATGTCATTTCCTCTGGCGATTCCTTACAGCCAGTAGTTATCCAGTAATATAGAACATTGTATAAAGCGCCACTATAGGAATAGAAAGGGTATTTGTAAAGCTGTTTCACATTTTTTATATTAGCTCCTGTAATGATATATTCATTCATCGCATCTAGCATCATTTGCCCAAGCTTAGCTTTAAAAAGGGAATTTAATTCTTGTTTAAAATCTTGAATATAGGAAAAGGTTCTTAACACATTTTCATATCGAGCAATATGAGCAAGATCTGCGGAGTATTTATCTTTATAGTTAATAAGCATATTTTGAAGATAATAGGATATTACAGAAACCTTCGTTGTAAAATTGCGATAAAAGCTAGCTCTAGCAACCCCAGCCTTTTCTACTAGTTCTTTAATAGTAATATCAGAAAGAGCTTTTGTTTCCATTAATAGGAATAGGGCTTTGGCTATTGCATTTTTTACTTCTAGATTAAGTTCAAGTCGTTTATCCATAGACAAAACCTACCTTTTATGTCTCACATATGTTATGTATAATTTACATGTTTTAATTATAGCATAAAGGAGAAGTATTATGAAGAAAATTATAAAAAGAGTTTTGTTAATTACTATTTCGGTTTTATTGGTAATAGCTTTAGTAGGAACCATTACTATATACTCTATTTGGCATGATGAGATAAGCACTGCATTTTCCTTCAAAAAACTTAGAGATAGAAATGATGACCATAAGGATGGGGCATTATATGAAATGACAGTCAGTGGAGATTATTATTTTGAGGAATTTAAGGAAAAAGGAGTCAGTTCAGATAAGGAATTAATTAGTTATATCACAAATCATATTACAAAGGGCTTAATTCCAATGAAAATTAGTGAAAGTGAAATTGCCTGTTCTGCATTTACAGCCAAGCTGGAAAATGGGGATCGTGTTTTTGGTAGAAATTACGATTTTGACAAGACCAATACATGTATTGTTAAAACAAATCCTTCCCACGGATATGCCTCTATTTCTACTATTGATTTACAGTTCCTTGGATTAGATACCAATCAAGATGTTACGGGGTTAATGAATCGAATTACAGCTTTAGCAGCACCCTTTGTTCCATTAGATGGAGTAAACGATCAGGGTGTTTCTTGCGCAATATTTATGTCTTATCAGGGAGATGAAAAGACAGTAGCAACCAATCAGGATACAGAAAAGCCAGATATAACCTCCACTACCATGCTTAGATTAATATTGGATTATGCTGCTTCAGTAGAAGAAGCAGTAGAATTAGTTAGCCGATATGATTTACATGATTCTGCACAGACAAGTTATCACTATATGGTGGCAGATAGTACAGGCAAAAGTGCGATATTAGAATGGGTAAATGGAACCGATAAAACTGACAATGACGGAAAGGCGCGTAAGCTTGTTGTAACCTACAACGATGAGGATGCTCATATAGGAGAAAGAGAAGAAGCTGCAGATTATCAATGGATTACCAACTTTATAGTTCAACCCAACTATTATAAATCAGATGAGGATAAACCTGGATTTGATCGTTACAATATCATCTATGATGGATTATTTCCTACAAATGGAGTGTTAAAGGACGAACAAGCAGCAATGAACATCTTAGAGAGTGTTGGACAACGGTATTATAAAGAGGGACATGATGGCTGTACAGTGCATAGTGTAGTCTATAATCTTACAAAGAAAACCTCCTATTTTATTCCTAATGAAAATTATAAGGAAGATAATGCTAAATTTCATTATTCCCTATAAAAAATAAGGCATTGGTGTAAAAGCCAATGCCTAGTTTTTTAATAGTTTTCTGGATAAATTTGAAAGAAGCTTTGTAGGTGTGCACATACGGGACAAACCTCAGGAGCTTTATTTCCATAGTGAATATGTCCACAATTTCTACATTGCCAAGCTTCCTCTTCTAAGCGAGAGAAAACCTCTTGATTTTCAATGTTAGATTTTAATTTATTGTAACGTTCCTCATGATGCTTCTCAATGTCAGCCACGCCTCTGAATAAGCGTTCAATCTGTATAAATCCTTCCTCTTTTGCAGTTTCAGCAAATTCTTTATACATTTTTGACCATTCAAAGTTTTCGCCACTAGCTGCCGTTTCTAAGTTTTTTAAGGTATCCTGTAGTAATCCTAATTGTTTAAACCAAAGCTTAGCATGCTCTAGCTCATTTTCAGCTGTATACTTAAATATTTCGGCAATCTGTTCATAACCTTCTTTTTTCGCTTTATCCGAAAAATAAAGATATTTTGCATGAGCTTGGACCTCACCTGTAAAAGCTGTCATTAAATTTTTGTAAGTTTTTGAATCTTCTAATTTCATATTATTCTCCTTTTTATACATTTAATATACCCCTTAATCCTATAGGTTATACTCTTATTTCTAAGAGTTTATAATTTCTTGAAATTTAGGTCTAATATACTAAAATTAGGAGGTCAAAAAATTTGAAATTAGGACTTGCAATTATGTTTTGTTGTGATATAATAAGAATGCACAAAAAATTATGCCGCAGTAGTACAACGGTTAGTACCTATGCTTGCCATGCATATGATGACGGTTCGATTCCGTTCTGTGGCTCCAAAAGAAAATCACTCACACATTAGTGTGAGTTTTTTTATTTTGTTAGTCGAAAGACTCACAAAAAAACCACACGCTGGGCGTGT